>JBOHBA010000216.1:0-2561 GCA_050698095.1 Gaiellaceae bacterium | reverse complement strand
GGCCAATATTCACCAATATTGGCCCTCCCTGCGTCCTAGGCCTGCTCGGTTCTCGCCGGCGAATCACGAGCGTACTTACGGCGGGAAGCACTCAGGCCTGAAAGACAGCCATTTCGTGTCGCGCGACCGCTCTTTCCGCCGTGCTGGAACGGAATCCTGATGCTCCAGAGGTCCTTTCGGCGCTCAGCTGCACGAAGACTCCGAAATCCTGCACATCCTGATCGGCCTCGTTCATGACCGTCGCTTCGCCATCAGCTCGACTATTCATAGAGGTGCCTCGAACCGTCTAAGCTCGCCCGATGACGCTGGCCGACCCGGCCTCCGCTGACCCGAGGCGCTACAGCTGATGGAGCTCGAGGCCGTCCGGCATCTCACGCGCTGCGCGCTGAAGAACCTCGAGGCTCACCGCCGGCGAATCGACGACCTGAACGTGTACCCGGTGCCCGACGGCGACACCGGCACGAATCTGACGCTCACGCTGCGCTCGATCGTCGAAGCGCTCGAAGGCTCGAGCGCCAGGTCGAGCGACGCTGTCGCGAAGGACGTGACGCGCGCCGCGCTCATGGGCGCGCGCGGCAACTCCGGCGTGATCTTTTCTCAGATCGTGCGCGGATTCGTCGAGGTGCTCGGCCAGACCGCCGACGTCAGCGCGCCGCGCCTGCGCCGCGCCTTTCGCGGCGCGAGCGATGCCGCCTACCGCGCGGTCAAGCGTCCGGTCGAGGGGACGATCCTGACCGTGATCCGCGAGATGGCCGAGGAGGGGGAGCGGGAGGAGAATCGCCGTCTTCCCGCGCCGGCATTCCTAGCCGCTGTGCTTGCGCGAGGAGAGGCCGCGCTCGCGCGCACGCCCGAGATGCTCGACGTCCTGCGGAATGCCGGTGTCGTCGACGCAGGTGGAGCCGGACTGGTCGAGATCGCGCGCGGTCTCGTCTACGGAGCCTCGGGCGAGGAGCTTCCGGACGCCCCGGTCGAGGCCGAGGCGCTGAGCTTCGACGCGATCCACCAGGAGCTTTCCAAGTTTCGATACTGCACGGTGTTCGTCGTCGAAGGAGAGGAGCTCGACCAGGCAGCGCTCGAGACCACGCTCGAGCAGATGGGGGACTCGCTGCTCGTCGTCGGAGACTCGTCTGCGCTCAAGGTGCACGTCCACACGGACGATCCCGGGGCGGTTCTCACTGCCGCGACGCTCCTCGGTGTCGTCGAAGGCGTCGAGATCGCGAACATGCACCACCAGACCGCGCAGCGCGAGGATCGGCTCCTGGAGGGCGCGGGCACGCCGCTGCCGACACTCGAGACCGGGCTCGTCGCGGTGTGCCCGGGGCGTGGAAACCGCCGGCTCTTCGAGAGCATGGGCGCGACCCGCGTCATCGAGGGCGGCCAGTCGATGAACCCGTCCGCCGCTGAGATCGTCGCGGCGATCGACGCGGTTCCGGCCGAGGAGGTCATCGTGCTCCCGAACAACTCGAACGTCGTCCTCACAGCGGAGCAGGCCGCGTCGCACGCGTCCCGGGCAGTTCGAGTGGTGCCGTCGCGGTCGGTGCAGGCGGGGCTGGCGGCGATGGGCAGGTACATCTCCACCAACAGCCCGGAAGAGAACGAGCGCGACATGCTCGACGCGCTCGACTCGATTTCGACCGCAGAGATAACGATCGCCTCACGTGACGTCGAGCTCGACGGAGTAGCCATCCGCAAGGGCAACTTCCTCGGACTAGTGGACGAGATCGCGGTTGCGGCAGACGAGGACGTGGCCGCCGTCCTCGAGACCGTGGTCGAGCGCGTGCTCGCGGGCGAACGCGAGTGGCTCGCGATTTTGACCGGAGAGGGCGCGCCGCCGCTCGACGGGCTCGTTGCTGCAATCGAGCGGGATCATCCGGGGATCTCGATCGAGATCCACGACGGCGGGCAGCCGCACTACCCGCTCCTGCTCGTCGCAGAGTGACGGAGTCCGAGACGCCGATCCGGGTGCTCCTCGTCGAGGACAACGACGTGTATCGCGAATCGCTGGTGTTTCTGCTGCGGCGGGTCGCTGCGCTCGACGTCGTCGGCGCGGTCAGCGTCGGCAGCGCGGCCGTTCCCGCTGCCCTGGCGCTCCAGCCGCACGTCGTCGTGCTCGACTACCGGCTCCCCGACGTCGACGGCGCCGAGGTTGCAGCGGATCTGCTGGAGCGCTCTCCGGAGATCGAGGTCGTTTTCCTGAGCGCGTCCGCAGGCGCGGAGGAGTACGATGCCGCGTCGAGCGCAGGCGCAGCGCTCGTACGGAAAGACGAAGGAGTAGATGCGCTCGTGAGCGCCGTGCGCGCCGCCGCCGGAAGGAGACGCGAGTGAACCTGACCACCGAGAACACCGCGGTCGTGCTCGACTCGACCTCCGATTACCCGGAAGCGCCGGCGCGCTTCCCGAACAGGCGCTTCGTCCCGCTGTATGTCCGCTTCGGTGACGACACGTACCGCGACTACGTCGAGCTCGGGCCGGGTGAGTTCTACGAGAAGCTCCGCTCCTCGACCGTGACGCCCGCGACCGCCCAGCCGACGCCGCAGGACTTCGTCGACGCCTACGAACAG
>JBOHBA010000215.1:0-14937 GCA_050698095.1 Gaiellaceae bacterium | reverse complement strand
GCGATCAACTGCGGCTCGAACGCGAACGTCTGCTCGGCGAGCTTCGCACTCAACGAGACGGTCTCGCTGACCGCGACGCCTGCGGTCGGCGCGAGCTTCACCGGCTGGAGCGGCGCTTGCGGCGGCGCGGGGACGACGTGCACCGTCCTGATGGACGCCGCCAAATCTGTCACCGCCACCTTCGCGGCGGGTGTCCAGCTCAACGTGACCGTCACCGGCAACGGCAGCGTCAGCGGAGAGGGGGGCGCGATCAACTGCGGCTCGAACGCGAACGTCTGCTCGGCGAGCTTCGCACTCAACGAGACGGTCTCGCTGACCGCGACGCCTGCGGTCGGCGCGAGCTTCACCGGCTGGAGCGGCGCTTGCGGCGGTACGGCGACGACCTGCACGATCGTGATGAGCGCAGCGAAGAGTGTCACTGCGACGTTCGCGAACGGCCCCGCGCTGACGGTCTCGGTCAGCGGCCCCGGCACCGTCACCGGCGCAGGCATCAACTGCGGCTCGAGCGCGACCACATGTACCGCGATTCAGACTCTGAACGCGAGCGTCATCCTGACGGCGACGCCGGGATCCGGCGCGACGTTCTCGGGCTGGGGCGGCGCCTGCAGCGGCGCCAGCACAACCTGCACCGTCTCGATGACGGGTGCAAGGACCGTCACAGCGACGTTTTCGAGCGGAACGAGCTCGACCGTCCCGTTGGCCGTCACGGTCACGGGGAGCGGCAGAGTGGCCGGTGGTGGGATCAACTGCGGCTCGGGCGGGACCACGTGCAGCGCGAACGTGACGGTCAACGCAACGGTGACGCTGATTGCGACCCCGGTCTCCGGGGCGGCGTTCTCGGGCTGGGGCGGAGCGTGCAGTGGCACCTCGACCTCGTGCACGCTGACTATGAATGCCGGGAAGAGCGTCTCGGCGACGTTCAGGGGCGCGGCGACGACGCTGACGATTGATGTCACGGGGCGGGGGACCGTCAGCTCGTCGGCCGGGAAGTGCAGTGGCAGCGGGCCGAGGAAGACGTGCGTCCAGAGCTTCTCTGCCGGCCTGAGCGTCGTGCTGACAGCGACCGCCCACGCCAGCGCCAAGTTCCGCGGCTGGGGCGGGGCATGCACCGGCACGACGACGACCTGCACGGTGACGCTGAGTACCGCGAAGATGGTGACTGCCACCTTCGCCGCATTTCTGCCGCCGGCAGACACCGCCGTCCTCACGCGTCTGGGCCCGCCGCGCATATCTCGTGCCGGCACCGCGTTCCGCGTCACGTTGCGCTTCAACACGACGAAGGCGGGGATGGCGCGCGTCCGCGGTATCCGGGCAGGGCGTGCCGTGACGAGCCAGTCGCGTCGAGTCGCCGCGGGCCCCGTCACGTTTGGACCACTCTCGGTCTCGAAGTCCGGCCTCTACACCTTCGAGATCCGGCTCGGGGGACGCACGATCCGCTGGCGGACGTGCCTGGGCCGGTGCTTCGCGGCCGCGCCCGGCCCCGCCTTCGTGCTCACGCGCGAGCCTCCCACGACGACGCGGCAAGGCGATGTCTGGTCAGTGACGCTCCACCTGCGCGCGAACCTGATCTCGGACGCGCGCATCCGCGCTTCGCGCGGCGCGAAGACCGTCGTCGAGACGCGCGTTCTCGCCAGCGCCGGCAAGGTCGCCGTCGGCCCGTTCGAGCTAGGGTCGGGGAGCTATACGTTCCGGCTCACCGCCACAGACGCGTATGGGCGGGTCCGGACGCTGACGTGGACCGTCGCCCTCGCCCGCTGAAGTAGATCGTCCGAACGATCCTCGAGCATCCGCGCGTCGATTGCCGTCAGATGAGATAACGAGTTTCGAAAGATGCTTCGGGCAGGACGGCGGCCCGAAAACCGTTCATAACGAGGTGGAGCTAGGCGGGCTCGAACCGCCGACCTCCTGGGTGCGATCCAGGCGCTCTCCCAGCTGAGCTATAGCCCCGTGGAGGCCGCAGTGTAGCGCGCCGGGCCGGGCGATCTACGGCTGCCCGGGGTGGGCTGGCGGGATTTCCGTGGGTGGCTGCGGCGCTTCGCAGAACAGAACGTCCTCCTTGGCCGGGATGACCCTCGGGGTATCCTGCGCATGCGGGATGGCGGCTCCCCCGACGAGGATCCCGAGCACGAGGAGCCAGAGCGCGGCAGTAAGCCGCGCCCAGACCGGGTAGGGGCGCGCGCCTCCCGCTGCCGGCACGTGCGCGATTGGCGCCGTTGTGCGCCTCGTCCTCGGCGGCGCGACCGGGTCGGCGAGAGCCGCGCGGGCGCGAGCGGCCAGCTCCGGATCGACGAGCGCGAGCTCGGGGCTGATCGGCTCCAATGGCATGGAGTACGCATTCTCCCCGATGACCACGTTCCCTGGTCGAGCCGTCACGATTCGGCGCCGAGGCATCCACAGCTTCGCTCAACGGAGCCGAAAGGCGACCATCTGTCCCTTTCGGACAGCTGGCCACCGCGACGCCCGCCCGGTACCACGATCGGCGACATCGACGAAGGGAGGATCCGTGCCCATACGCACGGTCTCGATCGTGCTCGCGGTGCTGGCCCTGGCCGCGGGGACGAGCGCAATCGCAGGAGCGGCAACACGAGACGATGACGACGACGGCGAGGACGGCGCCGAGGTGATCGTCGCGTGCCAGAAACCCGGCGGGAGCTTCCTGCGGGTGGTCGGCGAAGCGTCGGACTGTGAGGACAACGAGCGCGTGGTGACGTGGAACCGCCGCGGTCGCATGGGGCCCCAGGGACCCGCCGGGGCGGCGGGTGAGATCGGACCCGCGGGGCCGGCAGGGCCGGCTGGACCCGCCGGACCAGCAGGATCAACCGGACCAGCGGGCCCGACGGGACCAGCAGGTGCGGCGGGCGCCCAGGGGCCGGCGGGCCCGGCCGGTGCGCAAGGTCCTCAGGGCCCCGCGGGGCCGGCGGGTCCCGCGCTGACCTCACTCGCCGCGCTGACCGGATCGGCATGCACCCGATTCGACGGCTCGGCCGGCACGGTGGCGATCGCGACGACGTCGGCGAACGTCATCGAGCTCCGGTGCGGCGGAGGCACGCCACCGCCACCTCCTCCGCCACCCCCGCCGTCCTCGGCGAAGCTCGTCATCAACGAGATCGACTACGACCAGATCGGCGCCGACTCGGGCGGGTTCGTGGAGATCGCGAACACGGGCAGCTCGGCGGCGACGCTGGACGGGATCTCCCTCGTGCTCGTGAACGGCGGCGACGGCCTCGAGTACGCCCGCGTCGACCTGACGGGCTCGCTTGCGGCCGGAGCGTTTCTCTCCGTCACGATCGAGGCGCAGAACGGTGCTCCGGACGGTGTCGCGCTGATCGACACCGCGACCGGCGCATTGCTCGACGCCCTGTCGTACGAGGGCGAGATCACCGCCGCGACGATCGGAAGCCAGACGTACAACCTCGTGGAAGGAACTGCGCTGGCCGCGACCGTTGCGGATTCGAACATCGTCGACGGATCGCTCTCGCGCATCCCGAACGGGCAGGACACGAACAACGCATCTGCGGACTGGGCGTTCACCCAGACCAAGACGCCGGGAGCCGCGAACGTCGCTTCCCCGTAGGGGCGAGGTACGTCTCGCCCTCGCCTCTACCGCGCTCCTGCGTCCGGCCTCGCTCGCCGGGCGCGGGAGCGCTCGCGGCGCGTGAGTCGAGCTTCGAGGTCCGCGAGCTCGTGCTGCAGGGCGCGGTAGCGCTGCCAACGTTCTGGCTGCAGGCCGCCGTGGGCAAGCGCGGCTCGAACCGCGCAATCCGGCTCGGTCTCGTGGCGGCAGTCGGAGAAGCGGCAGCGAGCGGCCAGCTCGGCGATGTCCTCGAAAGCCTCGGTGAGCCCATCCTCGGCGAGCCAGAGGTGTACCTCGCGCATGCCCGGGTTGTCGATGATGAGTCCTCCGCCCGGGAGGGCGACGAGCTGGCGGCGAGTCGTGGTATGCCTGCCCTGGCCGTCCGCGCGCACGGCGCCCGTCGCGAGCAGTTCGTCCTGACCGACGAGAGCGTTGACGAGCGTCGACTTTCCGACACCCGACGGGCCGAGGAGCGCGCCGGTCAAGCCGGGCTGCAGGCGCCCGCGCACCGCGTCGAGCCCAAAGCCCGTTCGTGCGGAGACGGGGTGAACCGGGATCTCTCCGTCCATGCCCGCGACCTCCGCCGCCACGGCCCCGGGGTCCGCCTCGAGATCGGCCTTGGTGAGCAGGATCACGGGGCGTGTCCGGCTCTCGAGGGCGAGCGCCACGTAGCGCTCGAGCAGCCGCACGTCCGGCTCCTCGCCAAGGGACGCGACGATGAAGACGAGGTCGAGATTCGCCGCGAGGACCTGCTCACGCGCATCGTCGGACCCTTCGTCGTGCGCAGCGCGACGCGAGAGCGTCGTCCGGCGAGGAAGCACGCCGACGATCGCGCCGGCAACGTCGAGCGCGACCCAGTCGCCGACCGCCGGCAGCTCCGCGGGGGAGGCCCCGCGCCGGAGACGGTTGGTGATCCGAGCGCGCGCCTCCCCGTCGGCCTTGAGGACGTCGTATTCGCCGCGATGCTGTATCGCTACGCGCCCCGGAGCGAGGTCGCGCTCTTGGAACGGTGCGAATGCGGCACGCCACGCATCGTCCCAGCCGAGCATCTCGAGTTCGAGCACCACTTTCATTGTCCCCGACCGGTGTCCGCGCGGTGAGGAATCCGCGGCGGACGGCTTCACTTTTGGCCGGCGGCCGAGTAAAGTCGCCTCGTCGCAACGTCGAACAAGGGGAGAGAAGACGATGACACGTCCGCACGTGCCCACACGGGCGCTCGCAGCGGTATCTGCCATGCTCGTTCTCGTCGCCGTGGCAAGTGGTGGCGGCGCCAGCGCAGCGAGCGAGGCCGACGGCCCGCTTGCGGGCAAGGTGATCATGTTCGCGTCCGACGGGATGCGGCCGGATCTCGTCGACAAGTATGCGGGGGCGGGAGCCATGCCGAACCTGGCCGAGCTCATGTCCAAGGGAGTGAAGGGGCAGAACGGCCTCCTTCAAGGGTTCCCGCCGAACACGGGAGTGGGCTGGAGCACTCTCGCGACCGGAACGTGGCCGGGCGAGCACGGCTCGACGAACAACACCTTCTTCCGCCAGGGTGAGTCGAACTTCAACAACCGGACTAGCTTTGCGGACACCGGAGTCGTCCAGGCCGACCACATCGCTCAGGCTGCCGAGCGGGCGGGCAAGTCGGTCGTCGCAGTGGAGTGGGTTGCTGCTCGTTCCGTCGTACCTGCGCTGCAAGGGCCGGTCGTCGACTTCCGGAGCTTCTTCTCCACGCGCGGCGTCCTTGCGTCCCCGCTCGTTCCGAGCGAGCAGGCGGGAGCCGCGGCATTCGGGATCTCGTATCAGGTGGCGGCATTCTCTGCCGCGTCGGGATGGTCGAACACCCCCGCCGGCGATCCCGCTGCACCCCCGATGCAGACCGTCCTGACTGTTGCGACGACGTTCGCGGCGCAGAACCCCACTCGGCTGTACGACGTGTACATCGACGACAGCGTCGTGAACGGCACTGCCGCTTACGACCGTGCGATCCTCGTCCGAAGCGGCCTTTCGAAGGACGCCAGCCCTGCGAACCGTGCGGCTGAGCTGTCCGAAGGTGAGTGGGCGGACGTCAAGCTTCGAGGAGCCGATGGGCTCATCGGAGCTCGCGCCGGCCAGACAGCCGGCTTTTACCTCAAGCTCGTCGACCTTTCGGCCGACCTGACGTCTTTCAAGCTGTATTTCGCCTCCGTCGCTCGTGTGAACGCGACCTACAACGCACTCGGCGCGGCAGGCTCAGCGGCCTTCGAGGAGACGCTCGCCGCGAACTTCCCGTCTTCGACCGCGGCGGACTTCGCGCCGCTGGAGGCGGGCATCGTCGACGAGGACACGTACGTGGAGCAAGGCCTCTTCTGGAAGGACGCGCACTTTGCATACCTCCAGTACATCCTTGACGACCTCGGGGTGGACCCGGACCTGCTCATGTTGGGGAACCCGGTCACCGACGAGTTCTCGCATCAGTTCATGGGGTTGATCACGCCGACCGACATGGACGGCGATCCGAACCCGTACTTCGACGATCTCACCAACGACGACATCCCGGACGGGCGCACCGCGATCCGAGAGGGATACATCCGCTCGGCCTACGCAGAGGCGGACGAGACACTCGGCAATGCCCGCGGGCTGCTCGGAGGCGACCCGACGATCCTGGTGTCGTCCGACCACGGATTCGCTCCCCAGTGGTACGCGGTCAACACGAGCAAGGTCTTGAAGGACGCCGGTCTCGCCACGTTGGAGCAGGGGTCGAACTGCCGGGCCGCAGCCGCAGACAAGGCGAAGGAATGCCACGCGGGCGGCACCGCGCAGATCTACATCAACCCGGCGCAGGTGTCGGCAGCGCAGTACGAGACTGTGCGCAACCAGATAATTGCGGCATTCCAGAACCTGACCGACCCGGCGAACCCGGGCGCACAGGTCGTCGACAGGATCATGAAGAAGGAGGAGCTGCGGAACGTCGACGGCACCGACGCTCTGCATCCGAACCGGTCGGGCGACGTCGTGGTCGTCTTCCGGCCGCCGTATCAGACCGACGCGGCGACACCGGGGCAGACGATCGCGTTTTCGCAGTTCTTCGGCCAGCACGGGTACCTGCCGAACCTGGTCGACCTCGCCCACAACGTGAACCTGCACGGCACGTTCATCGCCGCCGGGCCGGGGATCCGCAAGCAGGATCCGGTGGCCGGAATCCGGGCGATCGACGTGGCACCGACGATTGCATTCCTCATGAACATCCCGGGGCCGCAGAACGCCCGCGGGAAGATCCTCACGAAGCTCACGCCGAAGTCCGGGCAGTACAAGGAGCTGACGATCCTCGACATCTCCGACTACCACGGTCAGCTCGTACCGCTCGTGGAGGCGCCCGACACATTCGCTGCTCCGACCTTCGCGATCGGCGGATCGGCGTTTCTGAAGCCGTGGTTCGACGCCTACCGGGCAGAAGCGCCGGGCGGCTCGATCACGGTTGCGGCCGGGGACTCCGTCGGCGCGACGCCGCCGATCTCGGCGTTCTTCGGCGACACGCCGACGATCGAGCTCATGAACCTGATGGGCTTCTCGGCCGACGGGCTCGGGAACCACAACTTCGACAAGGGGCAGGCGTATCTGCGGAACACGCTGATCCCGCTTGCGAACTTCCCCTATCTGTCCGCGAACGTTCTCGGGGCCAACGGGAAGACGCCTTCGCAATGGTCTCCGTCGAGGGTGTTCGACACGTTCGCCGGCGCGAAATTGGGCGTTGTCGGGTTCACCAACGAGGATGCACCGACGCTCGTCTTCCCGAACTCCTTCGATCCGTTCACCGTGCACCCGCGCCTGGCGAAGGTGCAGGCTGCGGTCAACGCGCTGAAGGCGAAGAACATAGGGCCGATCGTCGTCATGGGTCATGATGGGGCGACTGCCGGAACGCTCACGGCGCCCACTGGCCCGCTCATCGACCTCGCGAACGGACTGACGGGAGTCGACGTCCTGATCGGAGACCACACCGACTTCCAGGTCTCGGCCATGGTCAACGGGATCCTCGTGGTCGAGAACCGTTCCAAGGGCATCAGGTTCACGCGCGTTCGGATGATCGTGGACACGAGCACGAAGCAGGTCGTGTACAAGACGGCCGACTTCCACAAGCCGTGGAACATCGGCGTGACCGCTGATCCGGCGATCCAGGCTCGCATCAACGATCTGACCGCGCAGCTCACGCCGATCCTCGGCACGGTGATCGGCAGCTCGTCGGTCGAGATCCTGCGGACCGACGCATGTGGCAACACGCAGAGCCGAACGTGCGAATCGAAGGTCGGAAACACCACGACCGACGCGATGCGACTGACGTACGGAGTCGACTTCGCGATCACCAACTCGGGCGGGCTTCGCGACCGCCTGACATGTCCGGCGGCGGGCGGCGGCACGGGCTTCTGCCCGGCGGCTGCGCAGCCGCCTTACCTGATCACTCGCGGTCAGGTACTGGCGGTGCTGCCGTTCGGCAATGTCGCCGTCACGCTCCAAGTGAACGGCGCTGAGCTCAAGACAATGCTCGAGAACGGCGTCTCCCAGATGCCGGCCGCGAATGGCCGCTTCCCGCAGGTCTCGGGCCTGTGCTTCACCTACAACATCTCAGCTCCGGCAGGGAGCCGCGTCACGGGGGCAGTGCGGCAGGCGCCCGACGGCTCCTGTACCGGTGCCGCGATCGACCTGACGGCAGGAACGACGTACACGATTGCGGAGAACGACTTCATGGTGAACGGCGGCGACTTCTACCCGAACTTCGCAGCTCGGGCGACGACTCGCGACATCATGGATCAGGTGCTCGCCGACTATGTCGACGCAAGCTCGCCGCCCGGAATCAGCCCGTCGATTCAGGGGCGAATCGCTTGCACGACTGGCGGTGCGCCTGCCTGTCCCGTCGTGACGCCGTAGTAGGAGCAGATGGGGCCGGCCCACGGGCCGGCCCTGCTCACTTCCCGAGTGCGCGCCGAAGCGCGGGGCCGAGCTCGGGGTAGTCGAACGCGAAGCCCGCGTCGAGCAGCCGCGCAGGTAACGCTCGCTGGCCGGTGAGGAGGGCTTCGTCGGCCATCTCCCCGAACATCGCCCTGGCCGCGAACGCGGGCAGCGGGAAGACGGTGGGGCGCCCGAGTGCCTTGCCGAGCGCCTTCGTGAACTGCGCGTTGGTCACGGGGTTCGGCGAGACGAGGTTGACCGGGCCGGCGAGATCGCCCTCGAGGGCGAAGCGATAGGCGGCGACGAGGTCGTCCATCGATACCCAGCTCCACCACTGTCGACCGCTTCCGACACGCCCGCCCACGCCGAGCTTGAACGGCGTCAGCATTCGCCCGAGCGCTCCGCCGGCGCGCGCAAGAACGAGGCCCTGGCGGAAGTTGACGACACGGATCCCCGCCTCGCGGGCAGGCTCCGCTGCGGCCTCCCAGGCGTGGCCCACCTCGGCAAGGAACCCCGATCCGAGCTCTGATTCCTCGGTCAGGATCTCGTCGCCGCGGTCGCCGTAGATCCCCGCACCTCCCGCGCAGACGAGGACCCGGGGGCGTGGGTCGAGGGCGGCCGCGGTCCGGGCGAGGAGACGCGTCGAGTCGACCCGCGAGGCCAGCATCTCGGCCTTCCGCGCCCGAGTCCAGCGGCGCCCGATCGTCGCGCCGCTGAGAGTCACGAGGGCGTCCACTCCCGCGAGAGCTCGTGCGTCGAGCGTGCCGGCCGCCGGATCCCATTGGAGCTCCGCAGCACTCGTGGGAGGACGCCGGACGAGCCGGACGACGTCGTGGCCTGCTGCTTCGAGCGCAGGCACGAGCGCAGAGCCGATGAGCCCGGAGGCGCCGCTGATCGCGATTCTCACGTCGCCGATTGTGGCACTCGTGGTCCTGTCGCGGCTGTCTAGGGTTGTCGCGTGGCGTCAGCCTCCGATCCGGCCCCTCGCATTCGCGACGGCGTACGCGCCGCCATCCCGCTCGCGCCGAGCCCGATCCTCTTCGGTCTCTCGTTCGGCGTGCTCGCCGAGGCGGCCGGAGTCGGCGCCGTGGCCGCTGTCGTCATGTCCGCGACGACGTACGCCGGCGCCGCGCAGTTCGCTGCAGTCTCCGTGCTCGACGTGGGCGGGACTGTCGCCGCGGGGGTGCTCGCCGCCGTGTTCCTGAACGCGCGCTACGCGGCGATCAGCCTCACGGTGGCGTCGATCTTTCCCGGAGGCAGGCTCCGCCGGCTCGTGGAGTCCCAGGCGATCGTCGACGAGTCGTGGGCGCTCTCCGGGCGCAGCGGCCGGTTCGAGTGGCCGATCCTCGTGGGCGCGGGGATGTTCTTCTACGTCTGCTGGGTCGGCAGCACTGCGCTCGGAACCGTCGTCGGAGGCGTCTTCGAGGATCCGAACGCGCTCGGGCTCGACGCGGCCTTCGCGGCGCTCTTCCTGGCACTCGCCGTCCCGTACCTGCGCGATCGGAAAGGGCGACGGGCCGCGGCGCTGGCGGTCGCGATAACGCTCGTCCTGATTCCGGTCGCTCCGGCCGGGCTCCCTCTGGTTGCGGCCTCGGCCGCGTGCCTGCTGGGTCTCAGGCGATGAGTGACGCCTGGATCGTCGTTGTGCTCGTGGGTCTGATCACGATCGCGTTCAAGGCGGCGGGGCCGGTCTTCCTCGGCAGGCGTGGGATGCCGTTGCGCTTGCAGTCGGTGGTCGACCTGCTCGCGCCCGTGATGCTCATGGCGCTCGTCGCGACGCAGACGTTTGGCGGAGACGAGGAGCTGGAGGTCGACGCGCGTATTCCGGGTGTCGCGGCAGCGGCGGTCGCGGTCTGGCTCCGGGCGCCGGTCGTCGTCGCGATGGCGATCGCGGGCGCCGTCACCGCCGCGGTCCGCGCTATCGGCTAGGTGTGGTCGGGCGGGCGCGCGTGAGGGCCGCGCCAGAAGACAGCGGCCGCCGCGATGGCTTCGGCGGCGAGGCTCACCATGCCGATGACGAGAAGCCAGAGTCGAAAGTGCCGCATGTCACAGCTGATCGGCTCGTGCGCAGCCCACCTTGAGCGCGTCTTTACAGTGCCTGGCACTGTAAAGACCACAATTCTGCGCCAATCGTTCCACAGCAGGTGCGCTCAGCTCGGAGGGCGCAGGACGGCGAACGGATCGGTCACTTCGAATCGGTGTGAGCAGTAGCGGTAGACCTCCGCCGGGCGACCCCCACTCGGGCCGTGGGCCCGTCGCTTGCCGACCGGCTCGATCGCCCCTCTGCGGAGCAGCACGCGCTTGAGGTTGGTCGCCGAGACTTCGTACCCGAGCGCGGCCTCGTAGACGTCGCGCAGTTCCGCGAGCGTGAAGTCGTCCGGCGCGAGCGCGAAGCCGATGTTCGAGTACGAGAGCTTCCCGCGAAGTCGCTCGCGACCTGCGAGCACGATCGCGCCGTGGTCGAACGCGGTGTCCGGCAGCTCGTCCACCGGATGCCAGCGCGTGTCGGCAGGGGCGCGCGGGTCGAGACCCAGCGGAACCAGGCCGAGGTACGCCGTCGCGAGCTCCCAGCGCTCGGGGTGCCGCGCCGGGTCGCTCCACGTGCCGAGCTGCTCGAGGTGCGCGACCTCACGCACGTCGACCTTCGTGGCGAGGTGGCGGAGTATCGACTCCTCGAGCGTCTCCTCGCGGCTGAGCGTGCCGCCCGGCAGCGACCACCGGTTGCGAAACGGATCCTGTCCGCGCTCCCAGAGCAGCACGTCGAGAGCTCCGTCGCGAACCTGGAACACGACAGCGAGCGCGACATGCGCGGGAAGTGCAGGTGGGGTGGTAGACTCAGCCACGAGGTTATTGACTCAGAGGCTAAAACTAGCATGAGCGCGAAAAACGGCACACCACGACGAAACGGGCTCGACCTGGTGGTCGTCGGCGGAGGCGTTGCCGGGCTCACGGCAGCCCTGTGCGCGGCCGCCGAGGGCGACGTTCTCGTCCTCACGAAGGGGCCGCTTCTCGCCTCGAACAGCCAGCTTGCCCAGGGCGGTATCGCCGCGGCGCTCGCCGACGACGACTCGCCCGAGCTCCATGCCGAGGACACGGTTCGCACGGGTCGTGGCCTTTGCCGGCGGAGCGCGGTGGCGGTGCTCACGCAGGAGGCTCCGGCGCGAATTCGCGATCTCGTCGAGCTCGGGGTCGAGTTCGACGAAGGGCTCGGCCTCGAAGGAGGTCACAGCCGCCGGCGCGTCGTGCACGCGGGCGGAGCCGCGACCGGCGATCGCGTCGCGCGCGTGCTCGCCGAGCGAGCTCTCGCCCATCCGCGGATCCAGATTGCCGAAGGTGAGTCGATGCGGTCCCTCTGGCATGCGGGAGGACGATGCCTCGGCGTCGTCACCCACCGTCGCGCGGTCGCTGCTCGTGCGACTCTCCTCGCGACCGGCGGGGCCGCGGCGCTCTGGCAGCGGACGACGAATCCTCCGGGAGCGCTAGGCGAGGGAATGGCTGCCGCGTACCGCGCAGGTGCTGCGCTCGCCGACCTCGAGTTCGTGCAGTTTCATCCCACGACGCTCGTCGACTCGTCGCTTCTGCTCTCGGAGGCGCTTCGCGGCGAGGGCGCTCTGCTTCTCGACGAGCGCGGCGAGCGGTTCACGGACGAGCTCGCGCCGCGCGACGTCGTCGCCCGCGAGATAGCCGCCCGCGGAACCGCTCTGCTCGATCTGCGGGCGATCGATCGTGCGCGCTTTCCGGCGCTCATGGGGAGCCTCGCCGAGGAGGGCTACGACCCTGCTGCGACGCCGATCCCGGTCGCGCCGGCGGCCCACTACAGCGTCGGAGGGATACTCACCGACCTCGACGGGCGGAGCGAGCTCACGGGTCTCTATGCCGCCGGCGAATGCGCAGCGACCGGCGTCCACGGCGCGAATCGCCTGGCCTCCAACTCGCTGCTCGAATGCCTCGTGTTCGGCCGGCGCGCCGCTCTTGCCGCGCTCGCCGAGCCGGCGCTCCCGAGGCGGCTTCCTGAGCCCGCGCGCCCGCCGGCTGCGGAGCTCGTGACGCCCGAGCTTCGCCGTCGTCTCTGGGACGATTGCGGGTTGATCCGCGATGCGGCAGGGCTCGAGCCGCTGCGATCCGTGCCGCACCTGCTCACGCGGCTCATCGCCGACAGCGCCTATGCGAGGGCGGAGAGCCGAGGGTCGCACTTCCGCGTCGACTTCCCCGCGGAAGACCGGGCTTTCGAGCGACACGTGGTCTTGCGACCGCGCGCCGAGCCCGCGCTCGAGACATGGCAGTAGCGACCGACACGCTCGAGCGCATCGTCCTGGCGGCGCTCGCGGAGGACGTCGGGCAGGGCGACGTCACGACGGAAGCGACCGTGCCTCTCGAAGCGATCGGGATCGCTGAGCTCGTCGTGAGGGAGCCGGGTGTCGTGTGCGGGCTGCGAGCCGCAGAGGCGGCATTTCGCGCCCTCGATCCCGATATGAATTTCGAGGCGCTCGTCGCGGAAGGCGGCGCGGTCGAGCAGGTGACGCCGGTCGCGGTCGTGACCGGGTCCAAGCGCGCGATTCTCACGGGGGAGCGGGTGGCGCTCAACTTCCTCGGCCGTCTCTCCGGCATCGCGACGCTGACAAAGCGTTACGTCGACGCGGTGGAGGGCACCGGGGCGGTCGTCCTCGACACGCGCAAGACGACACCTGGGCTGCGCGCTCTCGAGAAGCACGCTGTTATCTGCGGCGGCGGACGCAACCATCGCTTCGGGCTCGACGACGGCGTGCTCGTGAAGGACAACCACCTCCGCGCCGCGGGCTCGATTGCGGACGCCGTCGAGCGCCTGCGCGCCGCGACGGTCCTTCCCGTCGAAGTCGAGTGCGACACGCTCGAGCAGGTGTCGGAGGCGCTCGTCGCCGGCGTCGACGCGATCCTCCTGGACAACATGACCCTCGACGAGCTTCGGTCGGCGGTCGCACTCGCCGGCGGGCGCGCGCGGCTCGAAGCTTCGGGCGGCATCACGCTCGACAACATCCGCGCCGTCGCCGAGACCCGAGTGGACGAGATCTCTCTCGGCGCGCTCACCCATTCCGCACGTTCACTCGACGTCTCGTTGGAGCTGAAATGACCACCGCCGAAGTTTCCACGATGCAGGAGGAGATCCGCGCTCTTGCCGCGGAGCGGGGCGCCGTGATCCTCGCCCACAACTACCAGGTGCCCGAGATCCAGGACGTCGCGGACTTCGTCGGCGACTCGCTCGGCCTCTCGCGCGAGGCGGCTGCGACCGATGCCGAGGCGATCGCATTCTGCGGCGTGCACTTCATGGCCGAGACGGCCGCGATCCTGAGCCCGGACAAGACCGTGCTCATCCCGGATCTCGACGCCGGCTGCTCGCTCGCCGCGTCGATCACGGCTGATCAGCTCCGCGCCTGGAAAGCCGAGAATCCAGGCGCAGTTGTCGTCTCGTACGTCAATACGACGGCCGAGGTGAAGGCCGAGAGCGACTACTGCTGCACGTCGGGCAACGCGAAAGGAGTGATCGACGCGATTCCGCGCGACACGGAGATCCTGTTCCTGCCGGACATGTTCCTCGGTCTCTGGCTCGAGAAGGTCACCGGCCGGAAACTGCGGATCTGGATGGGGGAGTGCCACGTCCACGCGGGAATCCGGCCGCGCGACATCGAGCGAATGCAGGCCGACGCGCCCGACGCAGAGTTCCTCGTGCACCCTGAATGCGGCTGCGCGAGCCAGTGCATGGCCTTTTGGAATGCGAAGACGCACATCCTCTCGACCGAGGGGATGATCAACTTCGCCAAAGCCTCGCCGAAGAAGCGATTCCTCATCGCGACCGAGACGGGGATCATCCACCGGTTGCAGAAGGAAGCGCCCGAGAAGCGCTTCGAGGCCGTGTCAGAGAAGGCGATCTGCCGCTACATGAAGACGATCACGCTTCCGAAGCTGCGCGACTCGCTCCGAGACTGGAAGCACGTCGTAACCGTTTCGGAGGACGTCGCCGACAAGGCGCGCGGCGCGATCGACCGCATGGTCGCGATCTCGTGAGGGCGCTGAAGGACGCGGAGCGGGAGTTCTTGGCGAACCCGTTCGTGGGCGTGATCACCGATCTGCGGCCCGACGGGTCACCGCACTCGACGATCGTGTGGGTCGAGGCGGACGACGAATGTGTCTCCTTCAACACGGCGCGCGGACGGGCGAAACCCACGAACATCACCGGTGACTCACGAGTCTCGCTGACGGTGGTCGACCCGCAGGACCCGTACCGCTGGCTGTCGGTCAGCGGAACCGCGACGCTAGTCGACGAGGGAGCGGACGATCAGATCGACCGGCTGGCCAAGAAGTACATCGGCGCCGACTCGTACCCGTTCCGGAAACCGGGCGAGCAGCGCGTGACTGTACGGATCGCCGTCGAGAAGGTCGACCGCAGCGGCCTCGACTGACAGGCTGGGGGGTCTGGCTGAAGC
>JBOHBA010000214.1:0-5393 GCA_050698095.1 Gaiellaceae bacterium | reverse complement strand
GGGCAAGACCGGCTACTCGACGGACGCCAAGGTCCTGCAGGCGATCCGGGCCGATCACCAGATCGTCCCCGTGATCGAGGAGTGGCGCGAGCTCACGAAGCTCGTCAACACGAACCTCGGCCCGCTTCCGACGCTGATCGGCGAGGACCTGCGACTCCACACGACGATCAACCAGTGCGTGGCCGCGACCGGCCGCCTGTCGACGTCCAGCCCGAACCTGCAGGCCATCCCCATTCGAACCGAGCTCGGCCGCGAGATCCGGTCGGCGTTCGTAGCCGAGCCAGGTCACCGCCTGCTCTCCGCCGACTACTCCCAGATCGAGCTGCGGATCCTGGCGCACGTCTCCGGGGAGCCGAGGCTGCGCGACGCGTTCCAGAGAGGTGAGGACATCCATACGGCCACCGCGGCCGAGGTGCTCGGGAAGGACCCGGCGACGCTCACAAAGGACGAGCGGAACGTCGCCAAGATGATCAACTTCGGGATCGTCTACGGGATCTCGGCGTTCGGCCTCGCGGAGAACCTGTCCATCCCGAAGGAGCAGGCGCAGGCGTACATCGACACCTACCTCGCGCGCTTCCCGCTCGTGCAGGCCTTTATCGCGCGCACGATCGCGCAGGCCGGAGAGGACGGGTACGCGACGAGCCTGCTCGGCCGGCGGCGGCCGGTCCCGGAGCTGCGTGCCTCGAATCGCCAGACACGCGGCTTCGGCGAGCGCGTCGCGGTGAACTTCGTGATGCAGGGCTCGAACGCGGACATCATCAAGGTCGCGATGGTCGCGATCCACCGCCGCCTGCGGGCAGAGGGGAGAGGAGCGCGCCTCGTCCTCCAGGTGCACGACGAGCTCCTGCTCGAGGTGCCCGAGACCGAGGTGTCGAAGGTGCGTGAGCTCGTACGCGAGGAGATGGTGGGCGCGTATCCCCTCGACCCCGCGCTCGCCGTCGACATCGGCGTCGGCGACGACTGGGCCGAGGCGAAGTCGTAGAACAGGGTGGCCGCCGCCGGGCCGTCGCCTTCGGCCTGGCTCGTTCCCGCGCGAGGCTCCCGGTAATCACCCCGTTCTGGGGATTCCCGTCCCCCTTCGTAGGGATTCATCGAGAAGGCCGTCTCGGGACGATCTGGGAAGCGGGCGCGAGGCGACTGGCCCGGAAACTGCGGCTCGAGGAGGTCGATGATCATGATCCATTGGGCGAGGCGGACGTATCCCGCCTTCCTACTGCTCCTGCTTCTGGTGCTGGCGAGCATCGGGGGCGGGTTCCACTGGGGCGCGCTCAGGGGGATCCCAGGGATAGGGCGCTAAGAGCGTGACCCCCCACGCTGGAGAGGCCTTGTCACCCAGCGAGCCGGACGTCGATCGCGCCGTCCGGCTCGCTCTCTTCGTCTTCGCGACGTCACTCGCCGGTGGCGCCGCGGTCGTGGGCGCTGCCGCGCTCATCCTGCGCGACCCGCCTGGCATTGAGGTCGCTCTGGGGATTCTGGCGCTCGGTGTCGCGGCGGCGGTCGCGGAGGCGTTTCCGGTTCCGGTCCACGGCGTCTCGGCAGGAGGCGTCTCGCTCGCAGCGTCGTTCATCGTCGGCGCCTCGCTCATCTACGACTGGCGTGCAGCGGTCCTGATCGGATGCGTCGCGCGCGGGGCGATCGAGATCGCGCAACGCCGCCCCTTCGATCGATTCCTGTTCAACACCTCGACGTACGCCCTCGCGGGCGCGGCGACCGGACTGGGAAGCGTTGCGTTCGGCCCGGAGTCGTCAATCGGTGCTCTGTTCGCAGCCGTGATCCTCGGGTCGCTCTCCTTCTACGCCGTCAACATCGGGCTCGTCGCGTCTGTCGTCGCCGTTGCTACCGGCGGGTCGCTGCGGGCGGTCGTCCGACGTTCGCTCTCGTCGACCTGGATCCCATTCGGTCTCATGGCGACGGTCTCGCTGCTGCTCGAGGTCATGTGGACCCGCTCGCCTTTCCTCGCGCCGACGCTGCTCGGGCCGCTTGTCGCAGTCGCCCTCTATCAGCGGTCCGCGCGTGCAGCGCTCGAGGCGATGCGCCTCGCCCAGACCGACCCGCTGACCGGCCTCGGAAACCATCGCGCCTTCCAGGAGCACCTGGGCCAGGAGCTGCAGCGCGCTCCGGGGCCGTCGTCGCCGCTGACGCTCTGCGTCGTCGACGTCGATCACTTCAAGCGGATCAACGACGCCTTCGGACACCCCGCCGGCGATGCGGCCCTCGTCGAGATCGGCGACGCGCTTCGTGCGTGCGGCATGGCCTACCGGGTCGGTGGGGACGAGTTCGCCGTCATCCTGCCCGGACGCGGGCCGAACGAGGCGCTCGACGTCATGACCAAGGCTTTCGGCCGGCTCGCCGGCTCGACCGTAGAGCTCGGTCCCTCGGTGCGGCTCTCCGGGGGCATCGCCTCTCTCCCAGTTCACGTGCGCACCCGCGACGAGCTGCTCGATCACGCGGACAGAGCGCTGTACGAGGCCAAGCGGCAGGGTCGTGGCGTGGTGTGTGTGTTCGACGAGCGGTCGCCGGCGGCCTTCGATCGGCGGGACCGGACTGCCGAACGCCGCGCGCGTCTGCAGGCCGCCGGCGCTCTGGCGGAGCTCCTCGACGCTGCCGACGGATTCATCGACGATCTCGACGGCCAGCGAGGCAGCCACTCGCAGCGCGTATCCGAGCTTGCCCGGGAGATTGCGGCGACCCTCGGCCTGCACGAGGACGACGTAAATCTCGTCGGCCTCGCCGGGCGGCTCCACGACATCGGGAAGCTGGCCATCCCGAAGGAGCTCCTTCGGAAGACACAGGAGCTCACGGAGCCGGAGATGGCGCTCATGCGCGACCATGTCGACATCGGCGCACGCGTGCTCGAGTCGCTGGGCGCGGGTGACATCGCGCGCTGGATCCTCCACCACCACGAGCGTTGGGACGGCACCGGGTATCCCTACGGCCTCCAGGAGAGCGCCATCCCGCTTCCCGCGCGGATCATCTTCGTCGCGGACTCCTTCGACGCGATGACGTCCCAGAGGCCGTACAGGACGGCCGTGCCTCACGCCGAGGCGCTCTCGGAGATCAGACGCCTGGCCGGTCGGTGGTACGACCCCGCGGTCGTCGCGGCGCTCGAGGCCGCGCGGGCTCGGGCGGGGTCGGGTGGCGCCCCCCGACTCGTGCTTGTCGCCTGATCGCTTCGAGAGGCGAACAGGGCCGCCCCGCGCAGTTGATCGCAATTTGCGGCGTGAATAGCTGGCTATACTCCGCGCTCCGATGGCCAACGACATCGCCGAGAAGCCTGCCGTAACCGAGGACGGGGTCTGGATCACGGGCCCCGACGGAGAGCTCGTCCCCGACTACGAGGCCTCCTTCCCCGAGATCAACGAGGGTGAGGTCGTGCACGGCACGGTCGTGCGCGTGGACAAGGACGAGGTGCTCGTCGACATCGGCTACAAGTCCGAAGGCGTCATCCCGGTCGCCGAGCTGACGATCCGCCGCTCCGTCAATCCCGCGGACGAGGTGAACGTCGGCGAGGAGATCGACGCGCTCGTCCTGACGAAGGAGGACGCGGACGGGCGGCTGATCCTCTCGAAGAAGCGCGCTCGCTTCGAGCTCGCGTGGAAGCGCATCGAGGCGGCGGCCGAGTCGGGCGAGCCCGTCATCGGGAAGACGATCGAGGTGGTCAAGGGCGGCCTCATCCTCGATCTCGGCGTGCGCGGCTTCCTGCCTGCGTCGCTCGTGGACATCAGGCGCGTCCAGGATCTCGACGAGTTCCTCGGCAAGGAGCTTCGCTGCAAGGTCATCGAGCTCAACCGCTCCAGGAACAACGTCGTTCTCTCGCGCCGCGCCGTGCTCGAGGACGAGCGCAAGGAGATGCGCCAGGCGATCCTCGACCGGCTCAACCCCGGCGACGTCATCGAAGGCCAGATCTCCAACATCGTCGACTTCGGAGCGTTCGTCGACCTCGACGGGATGGACGGCCTCATCCACATCTCCGAGCTTTCCTGGAGCCACGTCAACCACCCGTCCGAGGTGCTCGAGATCGGACAGACCGTGAAGGTGAAGGTGCTCGACATCGACCGCGAGCGGCAGCGAATCTCGCTCGGGCTGAAGCAGACCCAGATGGATCCCTGGCAGCAGGTCCTCGAGTCCTACCGAGAGGACGACGTCGTCGAAGGCCGCGTGGCGAAGGTGGTCACGTTCGGCGCCTTCGTCGAGATCCTTCCCGGCGTCGAGGGCCTCGTCCACATCTCGGAGCTCGCCCCGCACCACGTCGAGAACCCGCGCGAGGTGGTCGCTCAGGGCCAGGCCGTCAACGTTCGAATCCTCGAGGTCGACGGCGAGCGCCGCCGGCTCTCGCTCTCGCTGAAGCGGGTCGAGGAGGGCGAGCAGCCGGTTCCGCGCGCAGACGGCGCCGAGTCGGTGCACACGATGCCGAATCTGATCCTGTCCGAGGAAGCGTTCCCGGCGGGAGGCACCTCGAGCGAGCCCGCCGACGCCTTCGAAGACGTCGAGCTGGGGGACAGCGAGACCGAGGCGCCGAACGAAACCGGGATGCCCGAAGCCGAAGCTGACGCCGAGGTCGTTTCCGAGGCGGAGGCCGAGCCGCTTTCCGAGGCCGAGCCGCTTTCCGAGGCCGAGCCGCTTTCCGAGGCCGAGGTCGAGAGCGACGCTGCGGAGCCGTCGGACGAGGACGAGCCGGCGCTCGAGGTCGTCTCCGACACAGCCGACTCCGACTGACTCACCTCGTCATGAGCCGTCCGCTCGCGGTTGCGATCACCGGCGGGATCGGCGCCGGAAAGTCGACGGCGCTCGAGTGCTTCCGTCGTCACGGTGCGGCGACGGTGTCGAGCGACGACATCGTCCACCACCTGCTCGCGACCGATCCGGACGTGAAGCGCGCGCTCGTCGAGCGGCTGGGTGAGGACATTCTCGGCTCGGACGGGACACCCGACCGGGAGCGAATCGCGGTTCGCGTATTCCACGACCGGGCGGCACTCGACTTCCTGGAGAAGCTCCTGCACCCGCTCGTATCACATGAGTACATGGTCTGGCGCGAGCAGCTCGCGGCGCTCGCCGATCCACCCGCCGTCTGCGTGACCGAGGTTCCGCTCCTGTTCGAGGTGGGAGCGGAGACGCGCTTCGACGCGGTCATCGTGATCACGGCGCCCGCGAAGCTGCGCGAGGCCCGTCGCGGCGGCCGCAGGGACGATCGCGAGGACAGGCTCATTCCCGATCGCGAGAAGGTTAAGCGCGCCGACTTCTCCTATGTCAACACCGGGACCCCGGAACAGCTCGATGCCTGGGTCGCGAAGGTCCTGGCCGCTCTGAGCGAGCGCACGAACGGAGTCCCACGTACGGCTCCGGCTGGCAACGCAAGTTACAACTTGTAACTTGCCGCCTCCCTGGCTGCCGGC
>JBOHBA010000213.1:0-3612 GCA_050698095.1 Gaiellaceae bacterium | reverse complement strand
ACCGCCCGCAGTTCATCAAGTCGGCTCCGCTTTCCGCGGCTCTGCGGGCGACCGGCATCGACGAGGTCGTGCTGCACACCGGGCAGCACTGGTACCACACGCTCTCCCAGGTCTTCTTCGACCAGCTCGGCCTCGCGGAGCCGCGTTACCGGCTCGACCTCCACTCCGCCGACCCGGCAACGATGGAGCCCGCGATCGCCAAGCGGATCGCCGGCGAGTCGCCTGACCTCGTGCTCGTCTACGGGGATACGAACTCGACGCTCGCGGGCGCACGCGCGGCAGGTGACGCGTCCGTTCCCCTCGCTCACGTGGAGGCCGGGTTGCGCAGCGGCGACCTCTCCATGCCCGAAGAGCACACCCGGATCGAGACCGATCGCCTCTCCTGGCTCCTCTTCTGCCCCGACGACCGCTCGCGAGCGACGCTGATCGACGAGGGTGTGATGGGCCGGCTCTACGTCGTCGGCGACGTGATGGCCGACGTGAGCCGAATCTTCGCGCCGATCGCTCGCGCTCGCTTTCCCGTTCCGTACGAGCCGCGCTCGTACGTCGTCGCGACCATCCACCGCCAGGCGAACGTCGAGCAGCCGCGGCTCGGCAGGATCGTCGAAGGTCTCAATGCCATCGGCGAGCCCCTCGTTTTCCCGGTGCACCCGAGGACGCGCGCACACATCGAGAGCGAGGGCCTCGAGCTCGGGGCGCACGTGCGCCTGATCGAGCCCCTCGGCTATCTGGAGCTGGCATCGCTCGCGTCCCAGGCCCGCGTCATCGTCACCGACTCCGGCGGGCTCCAGAAAGAGGCCTACTGGTACGGCGTGCCGTGCGTGACGACCCGGCCGTCGACGGAATGGGTCGACACGGTCCTCGTGGGTGCGAACGTGCTCGTGGACGACGATCCGGGCGCTCTCGAGGATGCCGTCGCGAACGCTGCGATGCCTTCCCGTCTACCGGTTCTGTATGGCGACGGGCACGCGTCCGAGCGGATCGCACAGGTGCTGGTCGCTACGATCCCCGGCCGATGAAGCGAGACATCGCAATCGTGGGCGCCGGGTACGTTGGCCTCCCGCTTGCACGCGTGTTCGCAGACGCGGGCAAGAGCGTGCTGCTCGTCGATGTCAATGCGGAACGAGTGGCACAGCTGAACCGTGGCGAGACCTACATCGAAGACGTCCCATCCGATGTTCTCGGAGCGCTCGTCGCCGACGGCAGGATCTCCGCGACAACCGACTACGACGAGCTCCGTGAGGCCGATGCAATCCTCATCGCGCTCCCGACGCCGCTCTCGCGGCAGCGCGAGCCCGATCTGCGGATCCTCGTCTCCGCGGCTCGAGAGATCGCCACGCGCCTCCGGCCCGGCCACCTCGTCGTGCTCGAATCGACGACGTATCCGGGGACGACGCGCGAACAGGTGCAGCCGGTGCTCGAGGCCGGGAGCGGCCTCGTGGCCGGCAAGGACTTCCACCTCGCGTTCTCGCCCGAGCGGGTCGATCCCGGCCGCGAGGACTGGACGATGAAGACCGTCACCAAGGTTGTCGGCGGCATCGACGAGGGCTCCACGGCGGCGGCGGTCGCGCTCTACTCGGCGGCGATCGACGAGGTTCACCCCGTCTCCTCGCCCGAGGCGGCCGAGCTGACGAAGCTCCTCGAGAACATCTTCCGCTCGGTCAACATCGCGCTCGTCAACGAGCTCGCGCAGCTCTGTGACCGCATGAACATCGACGTGTGGGAGGTGATCGACGCGGCGGCGACCAAACCGTTCGGCTTCATGCCTTTCCAGCCTGGGCCCGGCCTGGGGGGCCACTGCATCCCGATCGATCCCTTCTACCTCACCTGGAAAGCCCGCGAGTACGGCTTCTACACCGAGTTCATCGAGCTCGCGGGAAAGGTCAACGAGTCGATGCCGTACTACTGCCGCTCGGTGGTCTCCCAGGCTCTGAACCACTCGCGGCAGCGATCGCTGAAGGGGTCGCGGATCCTCGTCCTCGGCGTCGCATACAAGCCGGACATCTCGGATACGCGCGAATCTCCCGCGGTGAAGCTCATCAGCCTGCTCCAGAACGCCGGCGCCAAGGTCGAGTATCACGACCCGCACGTTCCGTCGTTCACCGAGAACGGGGTCGAGATGAGCTCCGTGGCGCTCGACGCGGGCGCGTACGACTGTGTCGTCGTCGTGACCAATCACTCGGGCATCGACTACGAGCGGCTCGTGGACGACGCCAACCTCGTCGTCGACCTGCGCAACGCCACCGGGAAGAACGGGACGGGCTCGGACAAGGTCTGGAAGCTATGACCGTGCGGGTGGGCCAGGCAGGTCTCGGCGAATGGGGGCGGAATCTCGCGCGCAACTTCGCCGACCTGGCAGAGCTCACCTGGCTCTGCGACCCTGCGAACGGGAAGCACGACGAGTATCTGGGGCGGTATCCGCAGGCGCGCTGGGCCGACGACTTCGGCGAGATGCTCGCGGACCCCGAGCTCGACGCCGTCGTGATCGCGACCCCGGTTCCCACGCACTTCGAGCTCGCGAAGCAGGCGCTCGAGGCCGGCAAGCACGTGTTCGTCGAGAAGCCGCCGGCGATGAAGGCTCCTGAGATCGACGAGCTCGTCGCGCTCTCAGGGGAGCGCGACCTCGTCCTCATGCCCGGGCACCTGCTGCTCTACCACCCCGGAGTGCAAATGCTGAAGCAGCTCGTCGACATGGGCGAGCTCGGCGACGTCCTCTGCGTCTACGGGAACCGTCAGAACCTGGGCCGCATCCGGCCGTACGAGAACGCGCTCTGGTCGCTCGGCGTTCATGACCTCTCGGTGATCCTGTACCTCCTCGACGAGGACCCGGTGGAAGCGCTCGCGCACGGCCGCGACTTCCTGCAACCCGGTGTCGAGGATGTCGTCTTCTGCTTCCTTCGCTTCCCGTCGGGCCGGATCGCGCACATGCATCTCTCGTGGCTCGACCCGCACAAGATGCGGAAGATGACCGTGGTCGGAACGGAGAAGATGGCGGTCTTCGACGACATGGAGCTCGACCGCAAGGTCACGGTGTACGAGAAGTCGCCGTGGCGGCCGGTGGACACCTACGGGGAGTGGCAGACCCGCACCGGCGACATCCACATCCCCAAGATCGCGACCGACGAGCCACTCAAGCTCGAGTGCCGCTTCTTCCTCTCGCTCGTGGCCGGCGAGGGCGATCGCGTGAAAGTCGCGCGCGACGGGGCGCGCGTCGTGCGCGCGCTGGACATGCTGACCACGTCGCTCAATGGCGGCTGAGATCCACCCCACCGCGACGATCTATCCGGGCACCTTGCTCGGCGAGGGAGTGAAGGTGCTCGAGAACGCCGTCGTCGGCAAGCAGCCGGCGCTGTCGCCCCGGTCGACCGCGAAACGCGAGCCGCTTCCGCCCACGGAGATCGGCGACGGCACGATCGTCTCGACCGGCGCGATCGTGTTCGCCGGCTCGCGGATCGGCGCCCGCGTCATCCTCGGCGACCAGTCGTGCGTGCGCGAGCGCGTGACGATCGGCGACGACGTCGTGCTCGGCCGCGGCTCGCTGGTCGAGAACGATACGACCGTCGGCGCGCTCACAAAGATCCAAGCCGACGCCTACATCACGGCCTACTCGAC
>JBOHBA010000212.1:0-1550 GCA_050698095.1 Gaiellaceae bacterium | reverse complement strand
GTCGGGCTGACTCGTTATCGGGCAGATCGCGGTGAGCTCGTCGCTCGTCATCTCCACGTGTGACACGCCAGGATTGGCGAAGGTCTCGAGCCCGGCGTACCGGTCGGAGCCGGGATGGCCGAGTGCGACGAACTCGGTTGTGCGCGAGCCTGCCTCCACGGGTCGTACTGTACGACGATGAGGCGATTCCCCGAAGGTTGAGGCCGTGAGAAGCGTCTGCCTGGCCGGCCCTCCGTACGCAGACGAGTACCGCAGGCGTGCGGCTGCTCTCGTCCGCGCGATCGGCTGGGAGCCGATCGACCCGATGCGGCGCGACTACCGGGGTCGAACCCAAGGGAACGAGGTTGAGATCGTTGAGGGCGATCTCGCGGACATCGACTCCTGCGACGCAGTGCTCGCTGCTTTTACGTCCCCGGACGAGGGAACCGCAATGGAGGCGTGGTACGCCCACTCCCGCGGAAAGCCGGTCGTCGCCTACACGGGTGGGGCGCCTCCGCATCCGTGGGCCGTGTACGTGGCCGATGTGATCTGCGAAGACCTAGAGCGCGCGGTGCAGGCGCTTTTGCGCGAGCAGTCAGCCGAGTAACTATCCCTGCAGAGCCGATACTGGCGCGCCTACGCCAGCCGTTGCCCGGCGCGAACGGCGACGGGAAGCCGATTCCGTGGCGGTGCGAGCGGGCATAGCCACGAGGAGTCGTATGCGCAGGACGGGTTGTACGCGAAGTTGAAGTCCAGGACGAGTCGGCCGTCCTCCGTACCGAGATCGGCGCCCTTGACCGTGTCCAGCAGATAGCGCCCGCCGCCGTAGGTCTCGCCGCCGCTCGTCGTGTCGGCGAACGGAAGGAAGAGCCCGCCACCGTAGCCCTCGAGCCAGTAGAGCTCGAGTGACAACGAGCGCCCGTCCAGCTCGAAGACGGCATCGCCGAAGTGCGCGAATTCGATCGAGCTGGGATGGCTAGTGCCGATAGCGAGCATCTCGCGCGCGCTCGGACGTACCTCGGCCAGTACGCGCATGTGTGGGTCGTATTCGAAGTACGAAGCGCCGTGGAGCGCTTCCCGCCGGTCAGGCGGGAGCGGCGATTGCGAATGCGTTCGAAACAGCTCCGCCCGCACGTCCCGCCAGTGGCGCCAGGCGTCCGGTATGTCCGCCGATCGCCGAACGAGCGCGTACAGCTCGAAGACGCGCCGCTTCCAGTCGAGCAGATCGAGCTCTACCTCTCCGACCTCCCGCGCATGCGTCGAGGTGTCCATCGGCCAAAGGTACTTGTTCGACTGGGGATTGTTAGAACAGGAATCAGGTCCGGATCGTCGGCGTCTGGACCACCGAGCTGCCGATCACGCCCGAGCGGGTGCTGCGCGCGCTCGAGGCGAGGGCCGAACCGACGCGCGAGGGCAAAAAGGTCGTTCGACGAGGAGCTCTCGGTGAACGCGGTCTCCTCGGGCGGGATGCGCTTCGAGGTCCCCGCCTGACCTCGCCTTCGCTCGAAAGCTGGAACGGTGTGGATCGCCACACCCTCGTCGCGACGAGACGAAGACGCTCGGCGCCGGCG
>JBOHBA010000211.1:0-5491 GCA_050698095.1 Gaiellaceae bacterium | reverse complement strand
GAGTGAGCGCGGTCGAGCGCGTCGAGGTCACCTCGGCAAGCAACTCGGCTTCGAGCAAGTCAGGGGCGATGGCGTGTCCGACCGGAAAGAGGCTGCTGGGTGGCGGCGCTCGTCTGAATCCGGCGCTACCGCAGGTCGCGCTTCAGTCGTCTCACCCGGACAACGACAACGTCTACCGGGCGACGGCGCGCGAGGTGGTCGTGACCGCGTCCTCGTGGTCGCTGACCGTTTTCGCCATCTGCGCGATCGCGAGCTGATCGCCTCGACGTCGGACCGGAAGGCCGCTACCGCGAACCAGAACGTCTGCGGAACGGCTCCGGCTCGCCGTCGAGCGAGGTCGGCGACGAACCCGGCTTCCCAAAAGCGTCCTCACTCTCGCGACCACCAGAAGGCTCCCAGGCTCTCCGGGCCAGTATGTGCGCCTACGGGTGCTCCGACACGGTATCGCTCGACAGTTGATCCGCGGTTCCCGTCGAGGATCGCGTGGGCAAGAGCGTCTGCCGCCTTCTCGGCCTCTCCGCCGGCGTGACCGACGGCGGCCGCGACCCCGTGTCCGTTCCGCACGACGAGCTGCGCCATCTCGGCGACCGCTGCGTCGAGCGTGGGGCACGCGGCGAGGGGTGATGCGACGCCGTCCGCGAAGCGCATGAGCGACCACCCGGTGTCCGGTGGGAGTCGGCCGCCCGTTCGCGCCCGCGCGACGAAAACGTTCTGGATTCGTCGGCCGAGCTCACGGGCTGCATGCGCGACCTCGTAGGCTGAGGCGCCGACGGCTGCGGCGTCCGATGCAGTGCGAACGCAGACGGCGACCCCGAAGCTGACCGTGCGGGTGTCGACGACGACGACGGGGATGGGCGCCTCTCGTGCCGCGGTCTCGGCGGACGCGATCGTGCCAGAAATTCGCGCATCGAGATGGATCGAGACGAGGCTCTCTGCGCCCTCCGAGGCGGCACGAGCGTAGGCGGCGGCGAAGTAGCTCGGGTTGGGTTGTGACGTCGTCGCGACCGCCCCGGCACGGAGCCGCGCGTAAAACTCGTCGATTCCGTTAGCGCCTTCGTCGAACGGCTCGCCGTCCAGGGTTACGGCCACAGGAACTACGTCGACGCCGAGGCGCGCCGCCGCAGCCGGCGCGAGGAGGGAGCTCGAGTCGGTGCAAATCGCGACTGTGCTCAGTTGCGCACCTCGAGGTCGTCTGAGTGCCCACGCCTGAGCGCCAGAGCGAACCGCGAGCCGATGATGAGCAGCGTCGCCGCGTTCGCTAGCGGAAGTGCCAATGATGGAGGAGGCCCCCACGAGTTCGGCAAGCGTCGCTTCCACCACACGAGACTTGCCGCGAGCCACGTTCCCGACGCTACGGCGGTCGAGACGAGCCCCTTCCGTCGGAGACCCGGTATTCGTGCGATGCCGATCGCCAGCGCGATGTCCATAGGAGCCGCAGCCGGAAACGTGTACAGGCATTGCCCAAAGCTTGTCGCGATGCCCTTGCCTCCGCGAAAGCCGTTCCAGGCCGGGTAGCAGTGTCCGAGCACTGCCGAGACGCCCGCGACATGCGCTCCGTTGTCGCCCGCCGCGGCCTTCCCCAGCGAGCAAGCCGTGAAGCCCTTGAGGACGTCCACGACGATCACGGCTCGGCCCGCAGTGCTGCCCAGGAGCCGGAACGCGTTCACGCCACCCGGATTTCGGCTTCCGCTCGCGCGAAGATCGACGCGGCCTCGCGCAGCGACACGCGATGCGACATCGGCTGACGGTAGCGTGCCGACGAGGTATCCGACTGCCGATGCGGTGAGGAGGCGGAGAACGGTCATGGAGGCGGTTCCTGAATGATGCGTGCTCGAGCGTTCGTAGGGATGACAGGCTTCGGGATCCTCGTCTGGGCGCTCGTCGTGCGAGGCTCGCTGGCGCCGGATCTCGGAGTAGGACGGCGATATCGCCGGCTCGGCCCGCTCAGCGTCCGGATCGACGCGCCGCGAGAGATCGTCTTCGGCGTGGTCTCGAATCCCTATCTCGGACGCACACCACGTGCGATGAGGAAGAAGCTCGAGGTGCTCGAGCGGAGCGACGACCTCGTTCTGGCGGCCCATTACACCCCTGCGTACGGCCTGACGGCGACGACCGTCGAGACGGTTCGGTTCGAGCGTCCCGACCATGTCCACTTCCGGCTCGTGCGCGGGCCGGTGCCCCATGTCGTCGAGGAGTTCGTTCTCCACGAGGTCGACGAGGCCACAGAGTTGGAGTACTCAGGTGAGCTCGGCACCGATCTCTGGGCCCTCGGCTCGATGTGGGGAGCGGCCGTCGCTCGCACATGGGTGGCAACCGTCGAGTCTTCGCTTGCCGGGATCAAGACCGAGGCGGAGCGCCAGGCCGCTCGGCATCGGCGAGCGGGGAGCTCAGCCACGTGAGGTTGTGAGCTCGACCAGTACGCTCACGAGATGTCCGAGAGCCAAGCGACGGGCGCTCCGCCACACCTGACGCGGGCAGTCGGCGTCGTCCGTCTCCCCGCGGCTGACGAGTCGGAGGATCGCGTCGCGGTCGAGGAGCCGCTCGAGATCCGGATCGGCGGTGAGCCGGTTGCCGTCACCATGCGCACGCCCGGGCACGACGAGGAGCTGGCGCTCGGTTTCTGTCTCGGCGAGGGGCTCTCGCCGATCTCGGCTCGGGTACCGGACGATCTTGCCGCGAACACCGTCGAGGTCGAGGCGAGCGGGTTCGACCCGGAAAGGCTCCGCCGCAGCTTCTATACCTCGTCGTCGTGCGGGGTTTGCGGCAAAGGGGCGATTGAGGCCGTCGAGGTCTCGGCGCCGCGTGTCGAGAGCACGCTCGAGCTGGCGGCGGATGTCGTCGCGTCGCTTCCCGCGCGACTGCGCGAGGCCCAGCGTGCGTTCGCCGCGACGGGCGGCTTGCATGCAACGGGGCTTTTCGACGCCGAGGGTGCGCTCCTGTGCTCTCGCGAGGACGTCGGCCGGCACAACGCGATGGACAAGGTCGTGGGCTGGGCGTTTCTCGAGGGATTGCTGCCGCTGGCAAGACACGTCCTCTGCGTCAGCGGCCGTCTCTCCTTCGAGCTCGTGCAGAAGGCGGCCGTGGCGGGGTGCCCCATGCTGGTCGCCGTGGGCGCTCCGTCCTCACTTGCGGTCGAGCTCGCGGCGGATCGCGGGGTGACGCTGTGCGGCTGGGTTCGCGAGGGGCGTTCGACCGTCTACACGGAGCCGTGGCGAATTCGGACATGATCCGGGGTCAGACCCCGGGACGTGGCTCGATTGGACAGGCGTGTAGCGGGATCCTCCTCGTCGGCGGGGCCTCCGAGCGTTTCGGCTCGCCGAAAGCGCTGGCACGATTCCGCGGCGAGACGCTCGCCGGGCGTGGCTGGCGGGTGCTGCATCAGATCTGCGACGAGGTGATCGCGGTCGGGAAGGGCGCCGACGCGCTCGAGTTGCCCTTCCCGGTTCTCGACGACGGCTCCGACGAGCGCGCCCCCATCTTCGGCGTGATCGCGGGGTTGCACGCGGCGCGCAACGGAGACTGCCTGCTCCTGCCCGTCGACACGCCGCTCGTCACGCCAGAGCTGCTCAGCGAGTTGCTTCGCGCCGGCGGAGTCCCTCAGACCGGCCCCCTCCCCGGCGTGTACGCCAAGGCGATGCTCGCCACGTTGGAGTCGCGGGTCGCCTCCGGCGAGCTATCGCTGCGTGGCGTCAACGAGCGCGTCGTCGAGCTCGACGAGAATTTCCTGCTCAACGTGAACACGCGCATGGATCTCGTCGCGGCTGCCGTCGCCGACTGGGCCAGAGAGCGTTCTGACGTCCACGCCGTAGTCGTCGCGGGATCGCAGGCGCGGGAGGACATGCCGGCAGATCGCTGGTCCGACCTCGACGTGATCCTCGTCGTCGACGATCCGGCGCCGTACGCGGCCGACGCGCGTTGGATCGAGGAGTTCGGCGTGCCGGTCATGACCTTTGTCGAAGCGACTGCGATGGGGGGTCAGCGCGAGCGCCGTGTCCTCTACGAGACCGGGGAGGACGTCGACTTCCCGCTGATACCGCTCGCTACGCGCGACCTCCTGGAGTCGATCGGAGACGTGGTGGAGCTGTTTCGCCGCGGGTACCGCGTTCTCGTCGACAAGATCGACCTCGAGGAGCAGCTTCGCCGGATCGTGGCAACACCGCGCCCGGCGACGGCTTCGCCGACGCAACACGATCTCACGGAGCTCGCGAGCGACTTCTGGTACCACGCCTTGTGGGCAGCGAAGAAGCTGCGCCGGGGCGAGGTGTTCACGGCCAAGGGCTGCCTCGACGGGTACCTGAAAGCGCGGCTGGTCACGCTGCTCGAGTGGCACGCGCGCGCAGTCGATCCGGACGTCGATACCTGGCACGACGGACGGTTCCTCGAGCGTTGGGCGGATCCTGGCGCGCTGTCGGCGCTCGAGAGGGCGTTCGCCCACTACGACGTGCGGGATGTCGCGCGCGCTCTCTGGGAGACCATCGACCTCTGGCAGGGGCTCGAGGAGGAGACTGCGCGTCGCCTCGACTCGAGGGTCGAGCTCGACCACGCGGATCTGAGACGACGCGTCGCCGAGGTCGTCCCCGACCCACGCGGCGCATCTACCCTCTGGCCGTGAAGCGGGCACTGCTTACGGTCGCACTGGTGCTTCTCGTCGCAGGATGCGGTGGCGACGGCGAGTCGTCGACGACGGAGACGGGGACGACCACGGCACCCGCGGAGACGACAGCGGCACGTGTCTACTTCCTCCGCGAGGGCAAGGTGTGGCCCGTGCTTCGCGAGCTGGAGCAGACAGACGCCATTGCGCAGGCGGCACTCGACGAGCTTCTCGCAGGCCCTACCGCTCAGGAAGGCGCAGACGTCCAATTCACGACGGCACTTCCCGACGATGTCGACGGTGTCGTCGCTTCGGTCGAAGACGGCGTCGCGACGGTGGAGCTTTCCGTCGATCTCCCCGACGAGCCGCTCGCACAGGTCGTCTACACGCTGACGCAGTTCGTAACCGTCGAATCGGTCGACATTCAGGGGAACACCCTTACCCGAGCCGACTTCGAGGACCTTACGCCGGCGATCCTGGTCGAGTCGCCGCTCCCGTTCGAGGAGGTCGCGAGCCCGCTGCGGGTGACGGGCACCGCCAACACGTTCGAGGCGACGTTCAGTTACGAGCTCACGGACACCGACGGCCTCATCGTCGACGAGAACTTTGTCACGGCGACCTCGGGAACCGGGACGCGCGGCACCTTCGACTTCACCACGAAGCCGTTCACGGTCCCGTTCGACGGTGTCGGCGCGCTCATCGTCTTCGAGCGCTCCGCAGAGGACGGATCGCGGATCAACCTCGTCGAGATACCCCTCCGGATGACGCGCTAGCCGGAACGGCTGCCTAAGCTGACCGCATGGCGGACGCTCCCTGGCGTTGCTCCGAGTGCGGCACGATCAACGAGCCGGTGGCGAACGCGTGCCGCACGTGCGGTCGCTGGCCGAGCCTGTTCGACCT
>JBOHBA010000210.1:0-4590 GCA_050698095.1 Gaiellaceae bacterium | reverse complement strand
GTTCACGACCGTGAGATCGGGATCGACCGCGATTGCACGGGCCGGCGCCGCATTGAGGCAGAACATGCCGGTGCAGCCCTCCCAGGCCGCGGTCACCGCCTCGTCCGGCACCTCGAGCTGGCAGAGGACCGCGTCGTGCTCAGGGAGCCGGACCTGCCCGAGCGTCGCGTTGGCGCCGGGCGCCACGACGATCTCGGTCTCACCGGAGGCATCAACGATGATCAGCGCGACGCCGGTCGGCTCGTCGGCGATCTCGAGCTCGAGCATGACTCCCGCGGCGCGAAGTCCCAGGAGCGCCTCTTCTGCATGGGAGTCGCCGCCGACCGCTGCGATCATCGTCACGTCCGCGCCCAGCCGCGCGCATGCGACCGCCTGGTTCGCGCCCTTCCCTCCCGGATATCGGGTGAACGTCGCACCGGTGACCGTCTCGCCCGGACGCGGCAGCCGCTCGCAGCGTGCCACGAGATCGAGGTTGATCGAACCGACGACCGCGATACGAGGACCGGTGTCAGACACCGATGCGTGTCAAGCGTGCTCCGTGTCAGATTCGCGCCAACTCGTCCACAGGGTCATGACGGAGCTTTGCTGACAACTACACGTTGCACGGACCAAGAACACGGCCGTCGTTGACGAGCGTCTTTTGTCATCGCTCGCGATCGGTGTCTGACACACGCGAGTGTTACGCGGCGAGCGCGCGCAGATCGTCCACCGTCGACCCGAGCAACGTGTCTCGAAGGTCGAAGAGACCGGCCCACAGCGACGAGCGGTCGGGAACGGCATCGAGACTCGCTGCCGTGGCCAAACCCTCGAGCGCGCGCACGAGCACGGCGAGCTCGAGATAGACCGCTGTCACGCGGTTCGGACAAGCTTGCACGCCTGCGCGATCGAGCACAGGCCGCCATTCCACGAGCTCGCCGGCGCCCGGCCCTCCGTACCACGACCGCCCTTCGGCACGCTCGGGCTCGAGCTCCAGGAGGTACTGCGAAAGCGGGTCCTCGAGACCGGCGATAGCCGTCTCGACGCGATCCGCAGCGTGACGCAATGCGGCCTGGCGACCGCCGGGCGTCGCCGGGACCGCATCTCCCCTCCCCCAGCGCTCGAGGAGCCGGCAGAACGCGAGCGACGCCGCTTCGCAGGCACGAAGCTGGCGGATGACTCGGGCAGCGGAGAGCTTGCTGGCCGCGTTCCCCTCGATCACGACATCCCAGCCCATCTACGCCTCTCTACACCTCGATGACGACGGGGAGAATCATCGGACGACGTCGCGTGCGGTCGTACACGATCTGACCGACCGCGTCGTGGATGTGTTCCTGGAGGAGCTTGATCTCGACGGCATGATTCGGTGACAGCTCACGCACTACACGATCGGCCTCGTCGCGGAGCTCGTCAAGCAGGTCGCCCGAATCGGCGAACCCGCGCGCGATCAGCTCGGGCGGCGCGATCTCGCCGCCATCCGAGGAGGCGAGCGTTGTCACGACGATCAGCACGCCGTCCTCCGACAGGCGCCGACGGTCGCGGAGCGCGACATCGTGAACGTCTCCGACGCGCAATCCGTCCACGAACGTCACGCCGGCATGCACCCGATCGACAAGCCGGACTCCCCCGCGCGCCAGCTCGACCACCGAGCCGTTCTCGGCGATGATGATCCGCTCGTCGGGCACACCCGCGTCGCGGGCGAGCTTGGCGTGGGCGGCCTGCATCCGGTATTCCCCGTGAATCGGCATCACGTGTCGCGGCCGGAGGAGGGAGAGCATCGTGCGAAGCTCCTCCTGGCACGCGTGCCCCGAGACGTGCACGGGCGCGATCTCCTCGTGCAGCACCTCCGCTCCCGCGCGGGCGAGCTGGTTGATGGAATCGTGAACGCGGAGCTCGTTCCCCGGTACGGGCTTCGCGGAGATGATCACCGTGTCGCCCGGCTCGACCGAGAGCGCCTTGTGATCTCCGTATGCGATCCGAGTGAGCGCCGAGAGCGGCTCGCCCTGGCTCCCCGTGCACAGCGCGACGACCTTATGTGGCGGCAGAAGCGCGGCTTCGTCCGGATTGACGAGCGCCTCCTCGGGGAAGTTCACATAGCCGAGATTGCGCGCAATGTTCAGGTTCTTCCGCATCGAGCGACCGATCACCGTCACCTTTCGGCCGCACTCGACCGCGACGTCGGCGACCTGCTGCATGCGATGGATGTTCGACGCGAACGACGCAACGAGGATCCGCCCTGTCCGCAGCGGAAAGAGCGTCCGGAAAGCTTCCCCGACGAGCCGCTCGGAGCCGGTGTTTCCGGGGCGCTCGGCGTTCGTCGAGTCGCCGAGGAAGAGGTCGACACCACGGTTCCCGATCTCCGCCAGCTTGCCGACGTCCGTCTTCTGCCCGTCCACCGGAGTGTGATCGAGCTTCCAGTCGCCGGTGTGCACGACGCGCCCCGCTGCGGTCTCGATGACGAGCGCAACGGCGTCGGGGATCGAGTGCGCGACCCGGACGAGCTCGACCGTGAACGGGCCGAGCTGGAGCGGCTCGTCACCGGGCGCCGCCTCCACGAGCTCGGCAGCCTGTGCGACACCGTGCTCGTCGAGCTTCGACTTGACGAGACCGAGCGTGAGCCGGGTCGCGATGACGCTTTTGACCTCGACCTCTCGCAGCAGGTACGGAAGGCCTCCCACGTGATCCTCGTGCCCGTGGGTGAGGATGACCGCGCGCACGCGCTTGCCCTCGAGATAACCGACGTCCGGGAGGAGCAGATCGACGCCGAGGTGCTCGTCGCGCGGGAACGCAAGACCGGCGTCGACGACGATCACCTCTCCGGCCGTCTCGTACACCGTCATGTTCTTGCCGACCTCGCCGAGGCCGCCGAGCGGGATGATGCGGAGCGCGTCGCTCATCAGGTGAGTCTACGGGTGCTGGACCGCGGTTACGCGGCGGCCGGCTGAAGGAGGCCGAGCCGCTCGAGGCAGCCACGAACCGCTTCGCGCTCGATGTCCGTCGCGGCCACGAGCGGCAGTCGCAGGCCGCCCACGTCGTGTCCGAGCAGATTGAGCGCACATTTGATCGCAATCGGGTTCACGACGACTCGGAGGAGGTCGATCGACGGCGCGAGCTCCCGGTCGAGCTCTCGAGCACCCTCGACGTCGCCCGCCCGGAAGAGACGGACCATCTCCCTCACCTGCGGCCCGACCATGTGCGTATGGACACACACGCCTCCCAGTCCTCCGAGCTCGAGGAAGGGGAAGACGAGATCGTCGTCGCCGGCATACAGGTCGAGCCCGAGGTCGACGATGCGGCGCGCCTGCTCGAGGTCGGGGTTCGCCTGCTTGACGGCCCGCACGGTCGGGATCTCGGCGAGCTGCGCGATGGCTTCCGTCTCCAGGTTGAGGACGACGCGGCTGGGGATGTTGTACGCGATGATTGAACGGTCAGTCACAGAGGCGATCGCCTTGAAGTGCTCGACGATGCCCCGCACGGGAGGCTTGTTGTAGTAGGGCGTGACGACGAGAAAACCGTCGACGCCGATCGCGTGTGCGCGCTTTGTGAGTTCGATTGAATGGTCAGTCGAATACGTGCCCGTGCCCGCGACGACGGACGCCCTTCCGCCGACCTCGTCGACGGCGACCTCGTAGAGCTCGAAGCGCTCCTCGTCGGAGAGCGTCGGCGACTCCCCGGTCGTCCCGGTGACGACGAGCCCGTCGGAGCCGTTCTCGACGAGGTGGCCCGCGAGTGCGCGGAACCGCTCGATGTCAACCGATCCATCCCCCTTGAAGGGGGTGACGATCGCCGTCAGGATCTCGCCGAGCACGTAGGGATTCTACGAGACGGAAAGGCAGGCACCTTCATGATCAAGGAGTTTCGCGACTTCCTCATGCGCGGCAACCTCGTCGAGCTGGCCGTCGCTTTCGTGATGGGTCTCGCGTTCGCGGCGCTCGTCACGTCGTTCGTCGACGACCTGATCCTGCCGATCGTGGCGATGGTCATCGGGAAGCCCGACTTCGGCGGTCTCACGTTCACGATCAACGACGCCGTGTTCCGGTACGGCGCCTTCGTAACAGCTGCCATCACGTTCGTCACCACGGCGGCCGCGATCTTCTTCTTCGTCGTCAAGCGGGTACAGGCGATCATGACGCGAGGGAAGACGCCCGAGGAAGAGGCGGTGCCCGACGAGGAACGCCGCCACCAGGGAGCTGCTTGCGGCGCTCGACAGAGTGAGTCGCTAACGCCGGAGACGGACCTTAGAACAACGCGTCGAGCCCGACGGTCAGGCCGGCGGGGAGATCGCGAATCCTCTCGAGCGCGAGGAGCACACCCGGCACGAACGCCTCGCGTGACGTCGTGTCGTGCCGGATGGTGAGCGTCTCTCCCGGGCCGCCGAAGATCACTTCCTGGTGCGCCACGAGGCCGGGCAGCCGCACCGAGTGGATCTCGGGGCTGGTGCCCATGCGCGCTGCCGTGGCCTTTGCCGTACCCGACGGTGCGTCCCGCTTGGCCTCATTGTGCAGCTCCACGATCTCGCCTCGCGGAAACACCTTCGCCGCTTCCTCCGCGAAGCGCATCATCAGCACGGCGCCCTGCGCGAAGTTCGGCGCGTGAAAGCACGCTATTCCCACT
>JBOHBA010000209.1:0-3570 GCA_050698095.1 Gaiellaceae bacterium | reverse complement strand
AACGCAGCGATGGCTCATCTGATGGCGGCGATCGAATTCGGGCCACCTGCACTCGCGGCTGCTATCGCGTCCGGGATCGTCTCGTTCATCTCCCCCTGCGTTCTTCCGCTCGTCCCCGGCTACCTCTCGGTGGTGTCAGGGGTCGGCGTCGGCGAGCTCGGCGCCGAGCCGCGGAAGGTAACGGCCGCGACGGCTGCGTTCGTCGGTGGCTTCGGATCCGTCTTCGTTGTGCTCGGGGCCGGAGCGGCGTTGTTCGGCGACGTGCTCCTCGCCAACCGCCGGACGCTCGAGATCGTGGCCGGCATTCTCATCGTCTTCGCCGGGCTCGTGTTCGCAGGCGCTCCCCTCCCGCTGCCACTTCTCCGCGAGAAGCGCCTGCTCGGGCTCGAGCCCCACGGCGGCGGCGTACCGACGGCAGCGCTCGTCGGGGTCGGGTTCGGCGTCGGTTGGACGCCGTGCATCGGCCCGACACTCGCCGCGATCCTCGCGCTCGCCGCTGGCTCCGGCAGCGCACCGCAGGGTGCGGCGCTCCTCGCTGTCTACGCGCTCGGGCTCGGTATTCCGTTCCTGATCTTCGGGCTCGCGTTCACGCGCGCGCTCGGCGTCGTCGACGTCCTGAAGCGCCACCGCGCACTCGCCGGCCGGGTCTCCGGCTCGTTCCTCGTCGTCTTCGGCGTGCTTCTGGCGACCGGCTACCTAGGCCGGCTCACGCGGTCGCTCGCGCAGTTCTCGGGGCTGGCGATATGACTCCAGACGTACCGGTGGTCGAGATCATCACGTTGGCCGGCTGCCCGAACGCCGACGCCGCCCGCGAGCTCGCCCACCGCGTCCTCGCCGAGACGGGCGTAGAGGGGGAGGTACGCGACGTGGAGGTCGAAGACGCCGACGACGCCGTGGAGCTGCGCGTCCTCGGCTCTCCGACGATCCGCGTCGACGGCCGGGACGTCGAGCCCGGGGCCGACGAGGGGACGGAATACGTCTTCGCGTGTCGCATCCACAGAACGTCCTCCCGAATGGCCGGCATTCCCGACGAAACGTGGCTGCGCGCCGCGCTCACGGCGGCCGCGTGAGCCGGCGGCTCCTCGTTGCGGTCGCCCTCTCCGTCGGCACGGTCGCGCTGGTAGCAGCCGGTTGCGGCGGCTCGGGGGACTCGAGCGCGAGCGACCAGGAGAACGTCGACAAGGCGCTCGAGAGCCTCGAGGAAGAGCTGGCGAAGAACCCGCCCGGGCCGGGCCTCGGCGAGGCCTCGCCTCCACCGCCGGACGCGGCCTCGTGGGACACGGACTTCTCGAAGCAACTCGTCCCACTCGAGGAGTTCCAGTCGGGCGGCCCGCCGAAGGACGGGATCCCGGCCATCGACACTCCGCGGTTCACCCCGGCCCACGACGTCGACTGGCTCGACGATCGCGAGCCCGTGATCGCGGTCACCATCGGCGACGAGACACGCGCGTACCCGATCCAGATCCTCATGTGGCACGAGATCGCAAACGACCAGATCGGCTCGGTCCCGATCTCCGTGACCTTCTGTCCGCTCTGCAACACCGCGATCGTGTTTGACCGCCGGCTGAACGGACGAGTCACGTCGTTCGGCACGACCGGCAAGCTGCGCAACTCCGATCTCGTGATGTACGACCGTGAGACCGAATCCTGGTGGCAGCAGTTCTCGGGAGAGGCGCTCGTCGGCGAGCTCGCAGGCACGAAGCTCGAGCAGCTACCCGCGCGCATGGTGAGCTGGGCGGAGTTCCGTCAAGAGCATCCGGCGAGCCTCGTGCTCAACAAGGACACGGGGTTCTCACGGAGCTACGGCGATAATCCTTACGTCGGCTACGACTCGATCGACTCTCCCCCGTTCTTCATGGCCGAGAACGCCGACGACGACCGCCTTCCGCCCAAGGAGCGTGTGGTCTATGTCGAGGTCGGCGAGAAGGCGTACGCCGTCCCTTCCACGCTGCTGACGAAGAGGCGAAGCGTCACGCTCGAGACCGACGATGGAGAGCTGGTCGTCCGCTGGACCGCCGGTGTAGCGTCGGCGCTCGACTCGGGGGGAATCGCCGGCGGACGCGATGTCGGATCTGCGTCGGTCACCCTCGACAGGAAGCCGTATCCCTTCCACGAGCCGTTCTGGTTCGCGGTCGCGGCCTTCCGACCCGACATCGAGATCGTCCGCGGGTAGCGCGCGCCGCGCGTGGACCCAGACCGATGACTCCCCGGCGCCGCGCGGGTTGAACGCGGTGAGGGCGTACGACGCCCGATCCGACGAAGGAGGAGATCGTGACGAAGGTGACCGTGACCCTTGCCGATGTGCGCGAGCAGGACGCTCGCCCGGCCCTCCACCCGAGGTCGTTCGCCGTGGCCCGCTGGACGACGGCCGCGTGGGGTGCGCTCCACGTACTTGGTGGCACGCTCCTGCTGGCAACGACTCTCAACGACGGACCGCGCGAGACGCTGCTCGACCTCGGCTCAGCAGCCGACACGGCGACGATCCCGACCGAGCCCGGCTCGGTCGTCGAGGCGGTCCTGAGCTTTCATGCGCTCAACATCGTCTGGTTCGGTCTCGCCGCCCTGGTCCTCGCGCGGCGCGCGAGCCGGCCTGCAGTCCGCGACGGGCTCTTCGTAGTGGCCGCGGCTGACATCGGCCTCATCCTGTTCATGCTCGGCCCTGGTCAGATGCAAGTCGCCGAGGGGATCTGGGGCCGCTGCTCCTCGTTCTGGCGGCAGCCGCTTTCGTGTGGTCACAGCGACCACGCGCACGGCTCGCCTCCGAGGAAGAGAGCAGAACTTGCTGAGGACTCCAGCGAGTGGGTCGGGGGGCGAGAGTTGGGCTGGTGCTCTCCCAGCTGAGGCTCCTATCAGGTCACGCTCGACGGTCTTCGGGAAGGCGACGGCGACACAACGCTCGGAGGTCAGCCCACGGCGACACGCGGGAATCGAGTCAGCCGCCGCCTTCCCGAGTCTCAGCTCACCACCGAACGACACTCAGCGAGGATGACATTGAGTGCGGGAACCGCTCGAGGCGCTCGAGGGAGAGCGCCCAATTTCGGTGTCCTCGCTCTGGGCCGGGGTAACAGCCTCGAGCAGGCGAACGCGCGTCTACGTTTCGTGAGCAGCGACGTTCGAGCTCGCGCCGAGTTGCTGCATCAAACCGGCCATGTCGGCCTCCGCCCGGTGTTCGAGGAGCTTGCCGTCGACGAAGCGATCGAGCGTCATTTCGGTGATAGTGATCTCCTTGCCTGTCGGCGGCATGCCCATGAAGTCGCCCGTGTGCGTGCCGGAGAAGCTGCCGCGATGGAAGACGTGATCGTCGACCTCGAAGATCTCGTGGATGGTGTGCTTTCCGCCGGGGAACGCCGCATAGAACATCTGGCTCATGCCAGCCCACTCCTCGACGCCCATCGGGGGATTGCCGCCGAAGATGGCGCTGAACTCCGTCGCGAGCAGCTCCCGGATCGAGGCGAAGTCGTGCTCGTCCATGAGCGAGAAGATGCGGCGCAGGGTGTCGGCGTTGGACACGGCTCCTCCTTTGACAGAGAGTGGCCAAGGACACTATCGACGTGGCGTCCGAAGCACTGC
>JBOHBA010000208.1:0-12464 GCA_050698095.1 Gaiellaceae bacterium | reverse complement strand
AGACGGTTGCTCGTGGTCGTCGACACGGTGGCCGGCTCATCGGTCGTCGTCGTCGACCCGGTCGCGCGTCGCGTCCTCAGGCGCGTGCCGCTGCCGACGGCTCCGTGGACTACCGCCGCGACGAAGGAGGAGCTCGTGCTTCTGCTCGCGGAGCGTGGCTCGTTCGCGCCCGCGCGGGTCCTGAGCATCGACGCCGAGGGGCAAGCTCGAACGGTGACGGTCGAGCGTATCCTCGCCGGAACGGTCGTCGACGAGTCGAGCACCCGATATCGCGCGCACACAATTCAGCCCGGGCTGGCGGGCGACCCGGACGGCAGGCGTGCCTTCCTCGTTCCTGCGTCGGGCCCGGTCGCGGAGATCGATCTCAGGACGCTTGACGTCTTGTACCACGAGCTCGACCGGCCGTCTCTGCTCGGCCGCTTTCTGCGCTGGTCCACCCCTGCCGCCCAGGCGAAAGAGCTCGAGGGGCCGTTTCGGGAGGCTCGCTGGCTCGGGGATGGGATGCTCGCCGTCTCGGGGATGGACTACTCGCTCGAGACGCGGAACGAGGTGACAGTGCCCGTCGGCACACCAGCCGGCGTGAGGCTGATCGACACGCGCTCGTGGGATTCGCGGATGCTCGAACCGCAGGCAAGCAGGTTCGCCGTTGCGCCGGGTCTCCTCATCGCCCAAGGCGGACGGTGGGATGGTGGGCTCGGCCCTGGACTGAGTGCGTTCGGGCTCGACGGCAGAAAGCGATGGCAGCTGTACGCCGGCGAGTACCGGTGGCTCGAGGCAGCCGGCGTGGTTGGTTACGCCTACACGGACGGAGCTCGAAGAGACGTGGTCGACCTCGCGGCGGGCGTCGTGGTCATGCGGGGCGTGGACGGTCGGTTGTCTCAGCTTCTCGCCGATCGAGCGTCGCACTGGTAGCCCGACGCGGGATGGCCGAGGCCACCGCGGTCGTTCCTACACTTCAGACATGGAGCGCAAGCTTGCAACCGTCCTCTTCGTCGACATCGTCGACTCGACGGGTCTGGTGACGGGTAGCGACCCCGAGGTCGTTCGCCGTCGGGTGAACAAGTTCTTCGAGACGGTCTCGCACTGCGTCTCCCAGCACGGGGGGATCGTCGAGAAGTTCGCCGGCGACGCCGTTCTCGCGGCATTCGGCGTTGCCCAGGCGCACGAGGACGACGCCCAGCGAGCGGCGCGCGCGGCGCTCTCGATGCGCACGGCGGTCGGCGACCTCGGGCTCCGGGCCCGCATCGGGATCGAGGCCGGCGAGCTCGTTGTCGAGGACGCCGAGTCGACCTTCGCGACCGGCGAGGCGGTGAATCTCGCGGCGCGTCTGCAGCAGGTCGCGCTGCCCGGCGAGATCCTCGTCGGCCCGACCGCGTACCGACTCGCCGCAGGGAGTCTCGTCGTCGAGGACGCAGGGCCGCTCGAGCTGAAGGGCCTGGACGGACCGCTTCGGGCCTGGCGGGTCGTCGACATGCTCGACGGTCCGGCGCGTCCGCTCGGCCCGCGCGCTCCTCTCGTGGGCCGGACGTCCGAGCTCGAGCTCCTCGAGAACACGTTCGCTCGCACGCTTCGCGACAGTCGCGCGCACCTGTTCACGATCTACGGCGAGCCGGGTGTCGGCAAGAGCCGCCTGGCGCGAGAGTTCGTCGACGGGGTCGAGCGGGCAAGCTGCCTCATCGGGCGTGCGCTTCCGTACGGAGAGGGTGTGACGTACTGGCCTCTGGCAGAGATGGTGAAGGCGGCGGCCGGCATCTCCGACGACGATCCTCTCGAGGAGGCGTTCGAGAAGCTCCGGGAGTGTTGTGCCGAGGACTCGGTTGCGGATGTTCTCGGCCTCGCGGCGGGGCTCATGGAGGCGCTCGACGGAGAACGGAGCCAGCAGGAGATTGCGTGGGCCGCGCGCGAGGTGATGGAGCGCATCGCGGACGTGCAACCGCTCATCCTCCTCTTCGAGGACATCCACTGGGCGGAGGCGCCGCTGCTCGATCTGATCGAGCATCTGGCCGACTTCGTCCGTGCGCCGTTGCTGATCGTCTGCCTCGCGCGCCCCGAGCTGCTCGAGTCACGGCCGGGGTGGGGTGGAGGACGAGTCCGCTCGACCGCGATCGAGCTCGAGCCGCTCTCGGAGGACGAGAGCGAGCTGCTCGTCGAGAAGCTCCTCGCTCAGCTCGCGGGCACGTCGGGAGCCGTCCCCGCCCTGCTTCCGCGCGAGGCGCTCGACCGTGCCGAGGGCAATCCGCTCTTCGTCGAGGAGACGATTCGCATGCTGGTCGAGAGCGGCTCGGGTACCGGCGTCGCGGCGGATCGCGTCCCCGACACTTTGCAGGCGCTCATCGCTGCGCGCATCGACCACCTCCCCGCTGACGGGAAGACGCTGCTCCAGCGGGCGGCGGTGATCGGACGGGTCTTCTGGAGAGGCGCTCTCGAGCATCTGGCGCCAGATGTCGAGGGCATCGACCCGCTGCTCGACGATCTCCTGCAGCGCGAGTTTCTGCTCCGTGAGCCGCGCTCGTCCATCTCCGGCGAGACGGCGTACAGGTTCAAGCATCTCCTCATCCGTGAGGTCGCCTACGCGGGCATGGCGAAGCTGTCGCGGGCGCAGTACCACGCGCGGTTCGCGGAATGGCTCACAGAGCGAACGGGCGAGGAGCTGGTCGAGATCCGCGCCTACCACCTCGACCAGGCGGTCGAGTTCCTCACGGAGCTCGAAGGGGCGGCGCCTGACGAGCTCGCGGAGGAGACGGCCGCTCTGCTCGTGAAGGCGGCCAAGAGGGCGATCGCGCGCGAGGCATACGCAAACGCGCGCAGGCTCGGTTTGCGGGCGCTCGAGCTTCGCCCGGCGCTCGACGCGCGCTACGTCGCCGCGCGTGCTGCTTGGAGATTGCAGGATTACGCCGCGATTCAGGTCGAGATGGAGAAGGTCCGCGAGCAGGCGCGTGAGCTCGGCGAGCACGTCGTCGAAGCGCTTGCGTTGACCGCGCTCGGCGAGGCCGCTCTGAAGCGCGAGGGAGATGCCGGACGCGCGCAGGTTCTCGTCGACGAAGCACTCGAGATGCTTGCCCGCGAGGACGATCCGGCCGCACACTTCGACGCACTCACCGTCCGCGCGACGGTCGCCTCCTGGCAGGGCGCCGAGAGCGACGTCGTTCGCTTTATGGAGCGCGCGTACGCGATCGCGCTCGACGCCCGCCGCAAGGACCTGCAGACGATCGCCGCGCAGTCGCTTGCGCAGACGCACATCATTCGACTGGAGCTCGACGAGGCCGAGCTTCTGCTCACCAGGGCGCTCGAGCTCGCCGGGGAGAGCGGCAGCGTGCGGGCGCGAGTGAGCGCGACCCTCTCCTACGGCTGGTTCCTCACGGCGAAGGGAGACTTCGCCGAGGCGGAGTCGGTGCTCGAAGAGGTTCGCGCAACGGCCGCCGAGCTCGGTGTCGAGCCCGCAATCGCCTCAGCGCTGCTCCACCTCGGATGGATCGCGCGACTGAGGCACGACCACAAGCGGGCCGAGAAGCTCCTTCGAGAGGCGGTGCGCCTGATCACCACGCGCGGCAACCGCGGGATGCTGCCGGACTATCAGGCTGTGCTCGCGGCCACTCTCGCCGATCTCGGCAAGGTCGACGAAGCCGAGCGGCTTGCGCTCGAGGCTCGGGCAAACGCGGGCCCGGAGGACACGGCGTGCAAGATCCTGGCCGCGACGGCGCTGGCCGCCGTTCGGGCCGTCCAGGGGCGAGACGACGAGGCGGAGGAGCTGTTTCACTCGGCGCTCGCGCATGCTCGAGAAGGCCATTTCGAGTTCTTCGAGGTCGAGCCGCTCGAGCGGCTGACAGGCTTTCTACGCGATCGCGGGCGAGATGAGGACGCCGCTCCGCATCAAGCGCGACTCTCCGAGCTGTCTCGCTCGACCGACACGAGAACCGAACGAATCGCCTGACTCGAGCGCTCGTCGGGCGACTCCGAGATCACCGTCGCGTGGCGCTCGAAGCCCGCGAGTGCGTCGCGCAAGGGCTCGGCTCGCAGCGTCCCGTCTCCGTACGGCAGGTGCTTCGTCTCGTTTCGGTTCGCGAACGCGATGTCCGAGAAGTGGATGTGGAAAGGCGCGTCCGGGTCGAGAACCGCATCCACGGCGGCAAGCGCTTCGCTGAATCGCTGGGGCTCCAGGAACATCCCGTCGCTCGTGGCGTGCATGTGCGCGAAGTCGAGGACCGGACGTACCCAGCCTGTCCGGCGCGAGATCTCGACGACGTCGTCCAGCGACCCGAGGTCTCTGACCCGACCCATCACCTCGACGCCGAAGGGAACGGCTCGGTCTTTCGTCTCGAGACGCCCGCGGAGCATCGCGAGCTGCTCCACGACGGCGTCGATCGCGTCCTCGCGGCTTCGGCCCAGGAGGAATCCCGGATGGAAGACGACGACCTCGGCGCCGCTCGCAGCGGCGATGCCGGCGCTGCGGTCGAGCGCTCCTACGGCAGAGGCGAACTTTCTACCGCCGGCCTCGAGGTGGCCCATGAACCCGAAGAGCGGCGCGTGGACCGAGAGGGCGATGTCGTTCGCGCGGGCAAGCTCGCCGAGGCGCTCCGCGAACGGATAATCCATCCAGAACCCGCTCTCGAAGTCGACCTCGCACGCCGAGTAGCCGCGGTCGAGAAGCGCCTCGATCGCCTCCTCTGGAGACTCCCGGGACGGCAGCCGGGCGGGCCCGATGCGGATCTCGGACATCGACTCCATCGTAGTACCGCGAATGTGATTGCCTTCCCGCTGTGAAGGCGACGATGCTGCTCGCGGACTACGCGGTCGTCTCGGACGGCAAGCTGACGATCGTCGGCGGTGGCTGGTCGCAGACGGGCCCCGAACCGGCGGCGTTCGGAATCGGCCTCCTGATCCAGGTCCCCTGGGACCTCGCGAACACGCCCCATACATTCTCCGTCGAGCTCCTGGACGCCGACGGAGGCGCCGTTGCGGTCGATTCGGACGAGGACGAGGACCACGCCGTGGCGTTCGGCGGCGGCTTCGAGGTCGGACGTCCACCCGGGCTGAAGCCGGGGACTCCACTCGACTTCCCGGTGGCGGTGAACTCGACGCCGCTTCCGCTCGAGCCGGGTCGCTACGAGTGGCGTCTCACGATCGACGGCGATTCGCGTGCGGACTGGACCTTGCCGTTCACGGTGCGCGCCGAGGAGCAATAGAGCCCCGGCATCCGATCGCCGTGGGCACTGCTGGTCCGTCCGATCGGGTCCGTACGCTCGAATGCATGCCCATCACCCCGACTCGTATCGATCTGCTCGAGCTCGATATCGACCTTCGCCTTACAGACCTTTGGCGCGAGGCAGTCGATGTCTCCGAGTGGAACCTGGAGGTCGTCGCCGCGTTCATTCGCGCCGCCTACGGCAAGGGGTACTGCGACGCCTTGACGGAAGAGTCGCCCGGCTCGCTCTGCGTCGAGCACGGCTACCGAATGCCGGATCGCCGCGTGCCCGAGCGCGATGCCGCGTAAGCGCTTGTTCACAGAGCTCCCGCGCGCGCAAGGCTAGACTCTCCCCGTGGCACGAAAGGCGAGTCCCGCGCGGCTCGTGATCGCGCTCTCGGTAGCCGCGGTCCTCGCCGTCTTCCTTCTGTACACGTCGATCGCCGGCGGGAACCCGTCGATTGCCCCGAGCGCCCTGCAAGGCCGCGCGGGCGAGGTGCAGCTCGCCGGGCGCGTCGTCGGTCCGGTCACAGGAGACGCGTATGCGGGCGGCCTTCGCTTCAGGCTCGAGGACATCGGCGGCAAGTCGAAGTCGCGGGTCGCCGTCCGGTACACGGGCTCCGTTCCCGATCTCTTCAAAGTCGGGCGCCATATCGTCATCGACGGCCGGCTCCGTAACGGCGTCTTCGTCGCCGAGCCGGGCTCGATGATCACGAAGTGCCCGTCGAAGTACGCGCCGAAGCAGTAGCCGGCAGCCAATGTCCGAGCTGGGTCGAGCCGCGCTCGTCGTCACCCTCGGTCTTACCGTGTACGCGCTGGTCGCAGGCGCAGCAGCCGCGCACCTCGGGCGCCGACGTCTTGCTCAGTCGGCGCAAAACGCACTGATCGCGGCGTTCTTCACGACGGCCATCGCGTCAGTCGTCCTCCTCGCGGCACTCGTTCGGCACGACTTCTCCTTCACGTACGTCGCCCGCACGACGAGCGAGGCGCTGCCGACCCCGTACACGATCTCGGCCTTCTGGGGCGGCCAGGAGGGATCGTTGCTCCTCTGGCTGCTCGTCCTGACGGGGTTCGGCGCGGCTGCGGTACGGCTCAACAGGACCTGGGCGCGGGACCTGATCGTCTGGGTCGTCCCCGTCTTTGCGGCCGTCGCGACGTTCTTCTCGTTCCTCGTCGTGGCGGTCGCGAGCCCGTTCGCGACGCAGGCGGCGCCGCCGGACGGCGCCGGAATGACGCCCAGCCTCCAGAACCCGTACATGCTCGCCCATCCGCCGCTGCTGTACCTCGGCTACGTCGGACTGACTGTTCCGTTCGCCTTCGCTCTCGCCGCGCTCCTGTCCCGGCGGCTCGACGAGCGCTGGCTCATCGCGACACGGCGCTGGACGCTCGTCGCGTGGACGGCACTCGGCATCGGGCAGCTTCTCGGCGCGCACTGGGCGTACGTGGAGGTCGGGTGGGGCGGCTACTACGCGTGGGATCCGGTTGAGAACGCCGCTCTCATGCCCTGGCTAGCGGCCACGGCCTTCCTGCACTCCGTGATGATCCAGGAAAGGCGTGGGATGCTGAGGGTATGGAACGTGCTCCTCGTGATCCTCGCCTTCTCGCTGTCACTCTTCGGGACGTTTCTCACGCGGTCGGGTGTCGTCAACTCGATCCACGCGTTCACGCAGAGCTCGATCGGGCCCTGGTTCCTCGCCTTCATCGGCGTGACCGTCGCTGTCTCGCTCGCCCTGGTCTTCTGGCGGCTGCCGCAGCTGCGATCGCCGACGAGGCTCGAGTCGCCGATCTCGCGCGAAGCGGCATTTCTCTTCAACAACCTGCTCCTGCTCGCGCTCTGCCTGGCGATTCTCTGGGGAGTCGTGTATCCGATGCTCTCCGAGGCGATCCGCGGCGAAGCCGTAGTCCTCGGTCGCTCCTACTACGACTTCTTCCTGCGGGCGTTCGGGCTTCCGTTGCTGCTCCTCATGGGCATCGGCCCGTTGATCGCGTGGCGAAGCGCGTCGTTACGCAGCCTGGCGACGACGTTCCGCTGGCCGGCTCTCGTCGCCCTCGCGACCGGGCTCTCGCTCCTCGCGCTGGGCGCCGGCAGCTCGATTCCGGGACTCGTCGCATACACGTTCTCGGCGTTCGTCCTCGCGACGATCGTGCTCGAGTTCGCCCGCGGGACGCGCGCGCGCAAGGCGCTCGGCGCCTCGTCGTGGCCCGTCGCGTTCTCGTCGCTCATGGCGCGAAATCGGCGCCGCTACGGCGGCTACGTCGTCCACGCGGCCATCGTCCTATTGGCGATCGGCATCGCCGGCTCGAGCGCCTTCGACTCTGTCGCGGACGCCAGGCTCAGCCAGGGCGAGGCCCTTGCGATCGGCGGCTACACGCTCGTCTACCGATCACTCGACGAGCGCCAGTCGGCCAATGCGACCGAGATTCGAGCGACGCTCGGAGTCAGCCGTGGCGGCGACGACCTCGGCACGCTCGAGGCGGGCAAGAACGCGTACACCATCGAGCAGCAGGTGTCGAACGAGGTCGGAATCCGCAGCGACAAGCTCACCGGCGAAGATCTCTTCGTCATCGCGGAGCAGATCGACGCAGACGGAGGCGTGCACTTCCGCGTGTTCGTGAAGCCGCTCGTGAATCTCATCTGGCTTGCGGGACTGGTCTTCTTGCTCGGATCCGTGATCGCGCTCTGGCCGGACCGACGAGAGCAGCGAAGGCTGGTCGCCCGGGCGAGCGAAGTCGGCCTTCCGGCTACGCGTTGACGGTCGCGTTGCTGCTGGGCGTGATGCTCGCCGTCGCCTGTGTCGTCGTCGTGGCCCTCCCGTTTCTCAGAGAGCCCGATCCGGAGACTGACGTACTCGACGAGCTCGACGACGACGAACGTCGGCGGCTGGAGCTGCTCGAGACGCGCGATCGAGCGCTCGCCGCGCTCAAGGAGCTCGAGTTCGAGCATCGGACCGGGACGGTCTCCGACGACGACTATCGCGAGCTGGTCGGCCCGCTTCGCCGTGAGGCGGCGGCTGCGCTGCAGGCTCTCGGTCGTGGCGCCCGCGATCCGCATGCGGGGGCCCCTGACCGGGAGGGACGTCCGATCGGTGGGCGAACCTAGAGGCCTGATGTGGGTCGGGAGCACATCCGGCTGGGGGTCTGCGCGCGTCGCATCGCGCCCGGATCGGTCGGCACCAAGGCTGCAAGCCTTGGCACCGCCCGCTCCGACCCCGCTGCTCGGCGCATACCCTCCCCGAATGCACTCCCAACCCACATCAGGCCTCTAGCGCCATGGGACGACGATTGCTCCTCGTCGTCGGGCTCGGGCTCGCGCTCGTCTTCGCCGCGCCCGCCGCAGGTGACGACATCGAGGATCAGAAGGCCGCGGTCGACGCTCGTATCGCCGCGCTCCAGGCCGAGATCGCTGCTTCGAAGGAGGCGGAGGGAGTGCTCACATCGCAGCTCTCGGCGGTCGTCTCGGAACTCGGCGCAGCACAGAGTGCGGTCGAGGAGGCTCAGTCGAGTCTCGGGGTCCTCGAGGCCGAGCTCGCGACCGAGCAGGATCGCCTCGTCTCGTTGACCGCTCTGCTCGAGCAGCAGACGCTGCGGCTCGAGCGGCTACAAGCCGAATACGGGCGTGCGGTCGGGATTCTCGAGGCGCGAGTTCGGGCGATCTACATCGAAGAGCCGCCCGATGTCCTTTCCTTCCTCGTCTCGGCGTCCAGCTTCGACGACGTCATCGACAACGTGGAGTTCCTGAGCAGGATCGGCGCCCAGGACCAGCGCATCGCGCGCCAGGTGGAGACCGCGAAGCGTCGAGCAGCGGCGGAGCGGAGCGCGACGGCAGCCACGCGCCGGCTGACCGAGGCAACGGTCTCGGTCATCTCCGCGCGCACCGATGAGGCGCGCTCGGTGCGCGATCGGCTGGCGGCGAATCGCGATACCCTCGCTGCCGCACGCAGGCTCAAGGCGAGCGCCGTCTTGGACTCGCGCGAGTCGCGCGAGGAGTACCTGGCCGAGGTCGACGCGCTCGCCGCGCAGAGTGCGTCTCTTGCGGCCGCGATTCGAGACTCGCAGGCGAGCGCCGGCTCGAGCGGCACCGGGGCGCCATCGGCGGCAGGGCTCATCTGGCCGGTGGACGGCGTCGTCGTGAGCGGCTTCGGCATGCGCTGGGGGCGAATGCACGAAGGCATCGACATCTCGGCGTCGACGGGCACGCCGATTCGCGCTGCGGCCGCCGGCGCGGTGATCCACGCGGGGTGGCTCGGCGGCTACGGGAATCTCGTGGTCGTCGACCACGGAAACGGGCTCGCGACCGCGTACGCGCACGCGTCCGTCATCCTGGTCGTCGTCGGCCAGCAGGTGGGGCAGGGCGAGACCGTCTCGCTCGTCGGCTCGACCGGGAATTCGTCGGGGCCGCACCTGCACTTCGAGGTTCGCGTCAACGGCGCCGCGGTCGACCCGCTCCTCTATCTCTGATCGAAAGCCTCGCTACGCCGCTTCGGTGACGGCGCGTGGCAGGGTCTCCGGGACCACGACGTGAAGGTCGGGAAATGCGCGCCAACGCTCGTCGAGCCCCAGGCCGTATCCGGCGAAGAGCTCGTCCGGGACCGTGAACCCGACGTAGCGGAGCGGAATGTCATCGACGAGCCTGCGATAGGGCCGATCGAGAAGGGTGACCGCGGCGAGGCTGGCTGGATTCCGGAGACCGAGCGTCCTGCACAGGAAGTGAAGTGTCAGCCCGGTGTCCACGACGTCCTCCACGATGAGGACGTGCCGGTCTTCGAGTGGCGCGTCGACGTCCTTCAGGAGCCGGACAGCTCCGTCCTGACCGCCGGTGTACGGCGCGAGCTCGATGACGTCGAGCGCGTGCGGGATTCGAAGCTGTCGCGTGAGGTCGGCGAGAAACACGACGCTCGACTTCAGCGGCGCCACGAGAATCGGATCGAGCGTCGCATAGTCGCGTGCGATCTCGTCTCCTAACTCGGCGACTCGAGTCGCGATCTCCGCCCGCGTGAGGTAGACGGCGCCGACCTCGCCGATCTCGGGTCGCTGCGGCGTCGTCATCGGCTACGAGGCCAGACGCAGCCGATATCGCTGCGCGAGGCGCTCGATGTCGCGCCGGTAGAAGAGCTTGACCCTGACGTCCGGGTACAGGCGCAGCACCTCGCGGAGCTTCCTGTTCTTACGGGTGACCAGCGACTGCTTCATCACCGTGACCTCGATGAAGAGATCCTGCTCCGGCAGGTAGAAGTCGGGCGTGAATGCGCTCACGACGCGCCCCTCCTCGTCGCGCTCGAGCACGAATGTGCGCGGCTCGTAGGCCCAGGGCACGCCGTAGTAGTCGAGGATTTTCGCGCACTCGACCTCGACGCGATTCGCGAATCGCGGAGGGTCCGTTCCACAATATGCCTGGAAAACGGGACTTTCGACCCGCACCTGCGCCAGGGTAGCAGTGGCCTCGGACGGCCCCGGCCGCGTCGTAGACTGTCCATGTGTCGAACCACGGCGACGCTATCCGGATCGCGCAGCTCTCGGACCTGCACTGCGGAGAGACGTACTTCGAGGCAAGTCTCCTCGAGCGGGCGATCAGCGAGATCAACGAGCTGCGCCCGGACATGGTCGTCTGCTCCGGCGATCTGACGACGTTCGGCTTCCGCCACGAGTACCTGACAGCGCGCGAGTACCTGGACCGCATCGACTGCGACTCGGTCGTCGTGGTTCCGGGCAATCACGACTCCAGAAACGTCGGCTACGTCCACTTCGAGGAGATGTTCGGGGAGCGCAACTCGGTGCTGCGCAAGCGAGGCGTGGCGATCGTCGCCGTCGACTCGAGCGAGCCCGATCTTGATCACGGCCAGATCGGTCGTGGCCGCTATCTCTGGATCGAGGAGCAGTTCGCGGCGGAGCCGGCTGAGCTCAAGATCTTCGTGCTCCACCACCACCTCCTGCCCGTGCCGGGAACGGGCCGCGAGCGGAACGTCGTGTACGACGCCGGCGACGCGATCGAATGCCTCCAGCGTGCCGGAGTCCGGCTCGTCCTCTCCGGTCACAAGCACGTGCCGTACGTCTGGCGCCTCGAGGATCTTTTCGTCGTGAATGCCGGAACCGTCTCGTCCCTGCGACTGCGCGGAAACACGAGGCCCTGTTACAACGTCATCGAGATCGCGGACCGGACGGTCACGATCTGGCGGCGGCATCCGTTTCACGGGCAGGTTCAACTCGTCTCTTTCTCGCTCGACACGCTCGAGTATGCGAAGTTCACCGGCGCGATCGAGAATCAGGTGACGTCGCGCACTTGAGAGCTGTCGCGATCGTCGACGGCGAGCATTACGCGCCCGTCGTCCGCGACGCGCTCGCCGCGCTGCCGTACGACTTCGCCGCAGCCGTTCTCGTCGGCGGGACGGAGAAGCTGCGCGACGGCGACGACTACGGGCTGCCGCTCGCGACGGACGTCGAGGCGGCGATCGACGCATATGCGCCCGATGCCGTCGTCGATCTCTCCGACGAGCCCGTGCTCGGACCCGTGGAACGGTTCGCGCTGGCGAGTCGCGTCCTTGCGCGCGGAGTCCCGTATGTCGGAGCGGACTTCCGGCTCGATCCTCCGGAGAGGCATCCGTTCGAGCTTCCGTCGATCGCCGTCGTCGGCACCGGCAAGCGAGTGGGAAAGACGGCCGTGACGGGCCACGTCGCATGGCTGGTCGCGGCGACCAGGCGAGTGGTCGTGGTCGCAATGGGGAGGGGCGGACCGGACGTGCCCGAAGCGATCACCGTTCCTCCCACGGTGGAAGCTCTGGTCGAGTTGTCACGGTCGGGGCGCCACGCCGCGTCGGATCACCTGGAGGTCGCGGCTCTGACCGGCTTGCGGACGGTGGGCTGCCGCCGTTGCGGTGGAGGCCTGGCGGGAGCGGTTGCGCGCTCGAACGTCGCCGAAGGCGCCGCTCTTGCCGCGTCTCTCGCGCCCGATCTCGTCGTCTTCGACGGGAGCGGCGCCGCGTTGCCGCCGATTGCGGCCGAGCGCACGATCGTCGTCGTCGGAGGGAATCAGGACGCCGCCGTCGTCGCCGGGTATCTGAATGCGTACCGCCTGCTTCTGGCAGACCTCGTCGTCGTGACCATGGCCGAGGCCGGGTCGGGCTGGGAGCGCGTTCGTGACGCGGTCGCCGGCGTCGTGCGGCCGGGCGTACCCGTTGTGCCGACGATCCTCCGCCCCCAGCCGACTGCAGCCCTCGGCGGTCGCGCGGTCGCGTACTTCTGCACCGCGCCGGCCGAGGCTCGCCCGGCGCTCGCCGCACATCTGGCC
>JBOHBA010000207.1:0-2660 GCA_050698095.1 Gaiellaceae bacterium | reverse complement strand
CGATGACGCCGGCCCGAGCGATTCTCCTTCTCCTGCTAGCCATCGGGGCGCTGGTGGCAGGAGGCTGCGGCGGTGACGGGCAACTGTCGAAGACCGAATACGCGGAGAAGGTGCGCTCGGTCTACGGAGAGGTGCAGGAGGCGTTCCAGCGGACGAACGTCACCTCGCTCACGGAGTTGGCCGACCGAGTCGCGGATGCCCAGCAGCAGCTTCGCGACGCCGCGGCCGAGCTCGAGGACACGCAGCCTCCGGAGGATGTCGCGGCGGAGCATGCGCAGCTCGCAGAGGGCATGCGCGGGTACGCGGAGGACCTCGACCGGCTTCGCAACGCGGCGGAGCAGGGCGACGAGAGAACGATCGAGGACTTCAACGCGAGAATCGCGCTGAACAAGTCCGTCGAGCAGATGGCCGAGGCCGCCGAGCGGATGAAGTTCAAGGGCTACGACCTGGGCCAGATCGCAGAGGAGTAGCGAGGCGAGGCAACCCTCGCCCCTACACGACGAAGGCGTGCCGCCAGCGCCGCACGATGCGGTACTGGAGGTAGACGATGATCGCCGTGACGAGGAACATCACGAGCGCGGCGGCGGCGGCGTAGCCGTAGCGCAGGTACTCGAACGCGTTCGAGTACGCGAACACGGGCAGGTACGTCGTCGCGTACGGCGGCGGCCCGCCCTCGGTCACGATCAGCGCCGGGACGAACGTCGCCTGGAAGCTGAAGATCGTGTCCCGGAAAAGCAGCAGGAGGAGGGTTGGCGCCATGAGCGGGAGGGTCACGCGACCGAACACGAACCACGGCTTCGCGCTCTCGAGCGCCGCGAGCTCGTACAGCTCGCCCGGAATGCTCTGGCGGGTCGCGAGCGCCACGAGGAAGCCCTCGCCGATCAGGAACAGGCTCATGATGATGATCGCCCACTGCGCAGCCCGCGGATCCGTCTGCCAGCGCGGCGTGGGACCGCCGAGAGCTTCGAGCGCGAGGTTGAGCGGCCCGTACAGCGGGTTGAAGATCCAGAGCCAGAGAAGGGCGTACGCGACGTCCGGCACCACCGACGGGAGATAGGCGGACGTCCTGTACGCGCCGACGCCGCGATGGCGCCGGTGGAGCAGGAGGGCGAGCCCGAGCGCTCCGAGCAGTCGCAGGGGTACGGCGAAGGCGATGAACATCAGCGAGTTGCGCAGCGCTATCCGGAACACTTCGTCGCTCCAGAGCTCGCGGAAGTTGTCGACGCCGACGAAGCGTGGCGAGCGGATGAGGTCGTACTCGGTCAGCGCGAGCACGAACGTGACCGCGGCCGGGAGCACGATCAACGCCGCGAGACCGAAGACGAACGGCGCAAGCATCAGCGCGAGGTGACGCGTGTCGCGGTCCCACATCATCTGCGGATTCCGGCGAGGGTGACGCCCGTGTCGGCGTCGAAGACGTACACATTGCGATCGGATGCGCCCAGCCGCACGGACGCGCCGATCTCGACGTCGAGCTCAGGGGCGACGCGAGCGACGAGCGTTGCGTCGCTCGACGTGACGTAGACGAGAGTCTCGCTGCCGGCGGCCTCCACGACTTCGACCCGCGCGTTTCCGTCGTGCGCGGCGGGCTCGAGCTGGACGTGCTCAGGGCGGATACCAACCTCGAGCCTGCGCCCGGAGAGGTCGTCCACGCCCACCGGTGGCTCGAGCGAGAAGGGCCCGGCTGCGAGCCGACCATCGCGCAACGACGCCGAGAGAAGATTCATCGAGGGGCTCCCGACGAAACGAGCGACGAAGCGATTCGCCGGCTGCCGGTAGATCTCATCGGGGGGTCCGACCTGCTGGAGAGCTCCCGCTTCGATCACGGCGACCCGCGTCCCGAGCGTGAGCGCCTCGACCTGGTCGTGCGTCACGTACACCATCGTCGTGCCGACCGCGCGATGGAGGCGCTTGAGCTCTGCCCGGGTGTCGACGCGAAGCTGGGCGTCGAGGTTCGAGAGCGGCTCGTCGAGCAGGTAGACGTCGGGACGCCGAGCGAGCGCGCGAGCGAGCGCGACGCGCTGGCGCTCACCGCCCGAGAGCTCGTGCGGCTTGCGCTCGAGCAGCGCCCCGCAGCCCGTGAGCGCGGAGGCTTCGCGAATGCTCTGTGCGACCTTCTGCCGAGCCATCCCGCGTGCGCGGAGGCCGAATCCGATGTTCTCGGCGACGGTCAGGTGCGGAAAGAGCGCGTAGTGCTGGAACACCATCGAGACGTTCCGCTTCGCGGGCGGAAGCCGGGTCACCTCACGCTCACCGATCCGGACGGTCCCCGAGGTCACCTCCTCGAGACCGGCGGCGAGCCGGAGCGCGGTGCTCTTCCCCGAGCCAGAGGGACCGAGGAGGGCGAGCAGCTCGCCGTCGACGACTTCGAGGTCGAGGCCGGCGAGAGCGGTGATCTCGCCATAATCCTTGCGCACGCCTGCGTAGGCGAGCCCGGCCATCAGCGCTCGGCCCGCGCGAACATGTCACGAGTGCGCTCGTCGAGCTGTCGCGCGACCTCGCCGCTACCCACGCTCTCGTACAGCCCGCCCTCGAGAATGCCGCCCGACGCGTCTTCGATCTCGGGCCAGGTGGAGACGTTGGGGACGCGGCGGATGAACGGAATCGTGTCGAGAAATACGCGCGAGCTCGCAGGCTTGGCGTTCGGGTCGAGGAACTCC
>JBOHBA010000206.1:0-3044 GCA_050698095.1 Gaiellaceae bacterium | reverse complement strand
CGCGGACGTTCCAGACGCTCCGCCTCTTCCTGAACATGAGCGTCAAGGAAAACGTGATGGCGGCGACGTACGGCCGCACCCGTGCGTCTCTCCTCGAGTCGATGCTCCGTCTTCCACGGGCGCGCCGGGAGGAGCGTCGGACGAACGCCGTCGCCGCGGAGAAGCTCTCGTTCTTCGGGGAGCGGCTCATGGGCTACCGGTGGAACCAGCCTGCCTACAGCCTCTCTTACGCGAATCGGCGTCGTCTCGAGATCGCGCGCGCGACCGCGACGTCGCCGAGGCTTCTCCTGCTAGACGAGCCGGCGGCCGGGATGAACCCGGTGGAGACACACGAGATCACGGAGCTCATCGCGAAGCTGAGAGACGATGGCGGTTACGCGATCCTTGTGATCGAACACGACATGCACGTCGTGGAGGGGATCTCCGACCGAGTCGTCGCACTCGACCACGGCGTCAAGATCGCTGAGGGGACGTTCGACGAGGTCGCGACGAGCCCGAGAGTCGTCGAGGCCTACCTCGGTGCCTCGGCTACGGAGCGGAAATGAGCGAGGTCGCGAACGGGCTCGGGCCGCTCCTCCACCTGGAGGGGATCAACACCTACTACGGTCAGATGCACATCCTCCAAGACGCGAACCTGCATGTGGGGGAGGGCGAGCTCGTCTGCCTGCTCGGCGGGAACGCGTCGGGAAAATCGACGACGCTCAAGACCGTCCTCGGCATCGTGCGTCCGCGCACCGGCACGGTCTCCTTCGACGGCGAGCAGATCACCAACCGCTCGACGAGCTACCGCATCGGCAAGGGGATGGCGATCGTCCCCGAGAACCGGCGTCTGTTCGGCCCGATGACGGTCCTCGAGAACTTGCAGATGGGCGCGTACTTGCACGGGGGAGGCCGCCCGGAGGACTACGAGCGGGTCTACACGCTGTTCCCACTCCTCTACGAGCGCCGCAGCCAGCTCGCGGGCACGCTCTCCGGAGGAGAGCAGCAGATGGTCGCGATGGGGAGGGCTCTCATGGCGCGGCCGAGGCTCCTGCTGATGGACGAGCCTTCGATGGGCCTCGCGCCGATCCTCGTTGAGCAGAACTTCGAGATCATCGAACAGGTACACGAGGCGGGCGTCGCGATGCTCATCGTGGAGCAGAACGCGAATGTCTCGCTGTCCATCGCCGATCGCGGCTACGTCCTCTCGACGGGTCGGATCGTGCTCGAAGGGAGAGCGGCCGAGCTCCTCCAGAACGAGGATCTTCGCAAGGCGTACCTCGGCCGGTAGCCGACTCGGCTCGCTATCGCAGCGCCGGGACCACCCGCTCGCCGAGCAGTCGCATCGCCTCTGCCGGGTCGGGGCCGAGCGGTCCGCCGAGGCTGATCTGCGTGACTCCCGCGTCCGCGAGCGCCGCGATGCGCTCAGCTATCTGCTCTGGCGTGCCCGCGAGCGCGAGTCTGAACATCGGTGGCGCCACGGCGGCCGCCGCCTCCGCGAGCCGGCCGCTCTCGACGAGCCGGCGGAGTGGGGCGAAGTCGCTGCCGGATAGCCCGATCGACTCGAGCACTCGTTCCTCGAGGTACGGGGCGAACGTCGCGATCATGGGCCGGAGTGGGTCGTCGGTGCCGCTGCCGTCCTTGGAGAGTGAAAGCCAGGCGCACGCGACGATCTCTATCTCGCTGGCGCCTCGCCCCCTGCGCGCGGCGCCCTCGCGCACGTCGGCCGCGAGAGCTGCGGCCGACTCGGGCGGTGTCGCCATTGGCATCGCGCCGTCTCCGATCTCGCCCGCAAGCGCGAGGAGCTCCCGACCGAAGCCTGCGACGTAGATCGGGACGTCCGCGCGCAGCGGCTCGAACCGGAGTGCGCACTCGGGGCCCCAGCTGTACGGGCCGTCCTGTTGGACGGTCTCGCCGCGGAGAAGCGCACGCACGATCGCGACCGCCGCTCGTGTTCGCTCGATGACGTCGGTCGCATCGAGACCGACCCACTCGACCATCGACGTCGTGTGCAGCCCGAGCCCGAGCGCGGCGCGCCCACCCGAAAGGAGGTCGAGCGTGGCGACGTGCGCCGCGATCTCCGACGGGTCGGTCGTGTACGGGTTCGTTCCGATCGAGCCGACCACGACCCGCTCGGTCGCCTCGGCGATCGCGGTCTGAATCGTCCAGGCGTGCGACATGAAGGGGTCGTGGGGCACCCAGACCTCGTCGATTCCCGCCTGCTCGGCCGCGACTGCGAGCGCCACGATCTCGCGCGGCGAGCCGAGGTACTGCACGAGACGCACGCTGACCCTCATCGGCGCGACGCTATCTCAGCGCGTGCCCGCGTAAGCTCCGCAGATGGTGTCGACCGAGCAATCGGCCGAAACGGACACGTCCCGGGGTCTGACCCCTGGGGCGTCGGCCCGCGCCGAGTTTCCGATCTTCGAGCACGCGACCTATCTCAACTCGTGCTCGCAAGGCGCCCTCTCGCTGCGCGTCCGGGCGGCGGCCGAGGAGTGGCTCGCCGGCTGGGACGAGAACGGCGCCGAGTGGGAGTTCTGGGTGGAGCGCAACGAGGCGGCTCGCTCGGGCTTCGCCGAGCTGATTCACGCTCCCCCCGACGAAGTCGCCGTCACGACGTCGGTCTCGCAGGGCATCAGCTCGTTCGTCTCGGCGCTCGACTTCGGCGGCGAGCGCAACCGCATCGTCATCAGCGAATACGAGTTCCCGACGGTCGGCCAGATCGCGCACGCGCAGGCGCTTCGCGGCGCGGAGGTCGTCCATGTCACGCCCGAAGCCGACGGCTCGATCCCTCCCGAGCGCTTCGCCGAGGCGATCGACGAGCGCACCGCGCTCGTCTGCTGCACCGCGATCTCCTTCCGCACCGGCCACAGGAACGACCTTGCCGCCATCGCCGAGGTCGCCCATGCGGCCGGGGCGCTCGTGCTTGCAGACTGCTACCAGGCGGTCGGTGCCCTCGAGCTCGACGTGCGGACACTCGGCGCTGACGTCGTCACCGGGGGGACGGTGAAGTACCTGCTCGGGTCGGCGGGGCTTGGATTCATGTGGGTTCGAGGCTCGCT
>JBOHBA010000205.1:0-3069 GCA_050698095.1 Gaiellaceae bacterium | reverse complement strand
CCTCTACGCGCCGGTGACGATGGTGGCCGAGAAGGCTGCCGACCTGATTCTCGATGCGACGCCGCTACCGCCGGAACCAGTGCCGTTCTACCGGCACATGAAGGCCACCGCCCCCGCCGCGTAACCTCCGCGTCAGAATCCGTGTGATGGAGCGCTCGGAACCGCAGGAGTTCGAGGTCGCGATCACCACCGCGATCTCCGCGCCGGAGGCGTTCGGCGCGTCGTTCGACGCGGCACCTGCCGCCGAGACGCTCGAGCTTGGCAGTGGGCTTGAGGGCGATCCCGCGATCGCGTTCCGGCGGACGCTGGGGATGTTCGCGACGGGAGTGACCGTGCTGACGACGCGCTCCGGAGAGACCGTCCACGGGATGACGGCAAACGCGTTCATGTCCGTTTCGCTGCAGCCGCCGCTCGTGCTCGTCTCGATCGACCGCCGCGCGCGGATGTCGAACTTGCTCCACGAGGGAACGCGGATCGGCGTGAACGTGCTCGAAGCGAGCCAGACCGGGCTCTCCGACCATTTCGCGGGCCGCGCCGTCGAGGGCGCGCCCGAGCCGCGCTTCGAGCTCGTGCACGAGACGCCCCTCGTCGAAGGGGCGCTCGCGCACCTGGTCGCGCGAGTCGTGCGTTCGTACTGGGGCGGGGATCACTCGCTCTTCGTCGGGCAGGTCGAGTTCGCGCGCTACGGAGAGGGGCGTCCGCTGCTGTTCCACGGCGGGCGCTACGAGCGCCTGGTCGAGGACCCGCGCGTCTTCTCCCTTATCCCCGAGGAGCTTCTGGAGCCGATTCTCGCGCTCGGTGAGCCGCGCGAGTACGCGGACGGTCAGGCGATCATGCGGTCGGGCGAGCGGGGCACCGAGCTCCTGCTCGTCGTCGCCGGATCGGTGCGCGTCGAGCGTCCGGGTCGTTCTCTGACGCTCGGCCCTGGCGAGCTCATCGGTGAGATCGAAGTGCTCGATCCAGGTGGCGGGCGGATCGCGGACATCTACGCGCAGGGAGCTGTGCGCTGTCTTGCGGTGACCCGCGAGCGGCTCTTTGACGCCCTCGAGGCGGATCCGCGCGCGGCCATCGCGCTGATCGAGGTGCTCGCCGCTCGTTTCCGCGAGACCGCGTGAGCCACCGTGCCGCGCTGCTCGGCCTCGGCGTGGGGCTCGCGCTGGCCGACTCCTCGATCGTCACGCTTGCGCTCCCCGAGATCCTCGGTCAGTTCGACGTCGGGATCACCACGATCGCATGGGTGCTGACCTCGTTCAATCTCGTGCTCGCGATCGTCGCGGTGCCGGCCGCGTACGTGGCGAGGAGACGGCCGCGCGAAGCGTTCGGCGTTGGTGTGGTCGTGTTCGCCGGATCCTCCCTCGCGTGCGGGCTGGCGCCATCTTTCGACGTTCTCGTCGGTTCGCGCTGCGTGCAGGCGATCGGCGCGAGCTTCCTCGTGACGGCGGCGCTCGATCTGCTGTCGCAGGTCGGCGGGAGCGACGAGCGCGCGACCCGCATCTGGGTTGCGGCGGGAGTCCTCGGTGCAGCCGTCGGCCCTGCTGTGGGAGGAATCCTCACCGAGCTGCTCGGCTGGGAGTCGATCTTCCTCGCCCAGGTTCCGTTGGCGCTCTCTCTGTTGCTGGCAGTGCGAGGACTCGGGGCACGACCCGTGGCTGCTCGTGTCGGCCGTCCGTCCGTGTCGGCGAACGCGGCGCTCCTCCTCGTCGCGGGAGGTCTCGTCGCGGCGCTGTTCCTTGTCGTGCTGTTGCTCGTCGACGGATGGGGCATGTCACCGGCAGCGGCCGGGGTCGTCGTGACTGTGATGCCGCTCACGGCGATCGTCGTCGGTCGCGTGCGGCCCCGCTCTCTCGGAGTCGTTCAGGGCGTCGCTTGCGGCGTCATCCTTCTGTCCGGAGGCCTGGCGGCGCTCGCGCTCATGCCTCGTGCCGGGTGGGCCTGGACGATCCCGCCGCAGATGCTCGTCGGCGCGGGGCTCGGTACCACGGTCGCCGGGCTCACCGAGCTCGCGCTGCGCGACCGCCCTGGCCAGGTCGTCCACGGCGGCTGGACGCTCGCCGCGCGTCACGCGGGCGTCGTCCTCGGGCTGCTGTTGCTCGCGCCGGTGCTGACGACCGCGCTCGAGGAGAACCGCGACGAGGCGATTCGAGCCGGTGCGGCCATCGTGCTCGACAGCTCGATCTCGCCGGTCGACAAGCTCGGCGTCGCTCAGGATGTCCTTGCTGAGGTCGACCGGGCGAACGAGGCCGGCGAGCTCCCCGACGTCCAGCGAGCGTTCGAGGGTCGTCCGGACGGCGACGAGTGGCGCTCTCTCTCCGACGGGCTCCAGGAGCAGCTCGACCGCGCGGTCACGAGCGCGTTTTCGGGCCCGTTCTTGCTTGCGGCTCTGCTCACCTTTGGCGCTCTCGTGCCCGTCGGCTTCATGCGGAGGCTTCTGCGCTGAGGCGTGTGCCTCCGTTGCTGGTTGCGGTCGGGCTCGTCGCGGCAGTCGTCGTCCCGTACCTGGCGCTCGGCGGCGGTCGCTTCGAGCCGACTCCGGTGGCCGACCCGTGCGAGAAGCGTGACCGGCCGGAGGCGGATGGCGTCGGCGAGACGCTCGAGCGGATCGCGCTCGCTGCAGTCGACGGTGTCGCGTGCGAGCTCGGTGTCTCCCGCGAGGATCTGGTGCTCGCGCTTCGCAGCGAGGAGGCGCTCGCAGCGTTCTCACGCGATCAGGGAATCGATCGGGCAGAGCTCGAGCAGGCGATCACGGATGGGCTCGTGCGGGCGGTGGACGACGCTGAAGAAGCAGGCTCACTCCCTAGCCTCGTCGCGCCGCTCGTCCGCCGTGCGGCGGAGTCTGTGCCGCCGTGGCTGATCCTGGAGACGCTCGAACGCCTCGGGAGCTTCCTACCCGGTTAGCCGAGATCGGTGAGGTCTGCAAGCCAGGGTGTGCGGTCGACGTCCTCGTTCTCGAAGAGCCGGAGGTAGCGCTCGCGCAGGAGCTCGAGGCCCGCGCCCTGAGCCGGGGCATCCTCGCCGATCAGGAAGCCGTCGCGGCTCGAACGCGATTCGACCGTCAGCTCAGGTGAGGGG
>JBOHBA010000204.1:0-4313 GCA_050698095.1 Gaiellaceae bacterium | reverse complement strand
GAACAGGCCAGTCGGCGACGGAGCGCACGATCACGCCCGCCGACGTGGCCGCCATCGCGCAGCTGCCCATGGTGACAGCGGTTGCGCCGCACCAGGACCTCGAGAGCCTCAGCGTCTCGGCCGGCCGAAACCAGACGACGACGCGCCTTTTCGGCATCACCCCGACCTACGCAGACATCTACAACCAGACCGCGCAGCAGGGCCGGCTCATCTCCGCCGCCGACGTCGACTTCGGCCGCAGCGTCATGCTGCTCGGCCTGGATGCGCAGGCGAAGCTCTTTCCGAGCGGGAGCGCAATCGGCCAGACCGTGCGAGTGGGAAGCCACGAGTTCGAGGTGATCGGGACCCAGACGCGCAAGGGCAAGCTCGCGGACGAGAACCTCGACAACCGGATCTTCGTCCCTCTCCCCATCGTCACAAGGGTCTTGCTCGGAGGCGCCAACGTCGTGCACGTCGACCTCCGGGTGGAGTCGGAGACGGACATCGAGCCGACCATCGGCGCGATCGAGGACCTCCTGCGCGAGCAGCACAAGCTTCCCGATTCCTATCCTGACGACTTCTCGGCCGAGGACCAGGCGAGCATCATCCGCGAGGCCCAGAGAGCGACGACCACGTTTCGCGTGCTCACGTTCACGCTCGGCGGGATCGCATTGCTGGTTGGCGGGATCGGGATCATGAACATGATGCTCGTGTCGGTCCACGAGCGCTTCCGCGAGATCGGAATCCGCAAGTCGGTCGGCGCCACACCGTGGAAGGTGCAGATGCAGTTCCTCATCGAGGCGCTCTTCCTGAGTGTCCTCGGCGGGGTCGCGGGCGTGCTCGCCGGGGTCGGGGCGACGCGACTGGTCGGCGTCCTCGCCGGCTGGGAGACGATCATCAGCGTCCCATCGCTCATCCTGGCGTTCACGACGTCGTTCGCGATCGGGATTTTCTTCGGGTACTACCCGGCCCGCCGTGCGGCGCGGCTCGATCCGATCGCGGCGATCCGGTACGAGTAAGAGCCGCCGCACGCCGAGGGAGGGAGCGCGCTCAGCCGGCGACCCCGTCATCGCGGTTCGGCTTGCCGGCGGGCAGCACGAGCCAGACATCGGCGCCGCCTCCCGCGCGGTTCGCGGCACGAGCCTCGCCCCCATGCGCCTCGGCGATCACCTGCACGATGGAGAGCCCGAGGCCCGTTCCGCCGCGGCTCCTCGCGAGATCGGGTCGTGTGAAGCGCTCGAACGCGCGCTCGAGGAACTCCGGCGGGAACCCTGCGCCGTCGTCGGTGACGTGTAGCTCGACGACGCCGTCCGACGCGGAGGCCGAGAGTCGCACCTCGCCCGCGCCGTAGCGCAAGGCGTTCTCGACGAGGTTCCCGAGCGCCTGCTCGAGCCTGATCCGGTCGCCGGTGAGCTCGATGCCCGGGGTCTCCGTCGCGCTCAGCACGCGGCCGGCTTCCTGTGCGCGCCATTCGAAACGGCGCGCGACCGATTGCAGGAGCGCCGAGCCGGCGAGCGTCTCCGGCCGCAGCGCGAGCTTTCCCTGGTCCGTGCGAGCCATGAGCAGGAGGTCCTCCGCTAGCTGAACGAGGCGGTCGACTTCCTCAGAGGACGTGCGGATCGCCTCGTGCAGCTCGGCAGGGGACCCGCCGTGCCGCAGCGCGAGCTCGAGCTCGGTGCGCAGCAGCGCGAGCGGCGTGCGAAGCTCGTGTCCCGCGTCCGCGACGAAGTCGCGCTCGCGCTGAAGTGCCGCCTCCAGGCGCCCGAGCATCTCGTTCAGCGTGTGGCCGAGTCGCTCGATCTCGTCACCCGTGCCCGGAACGGGGAGCCGTTCGCCGGGCGTCTCTGCCGAGATCGTCGCCGCCCGGCGGCGCATCGAGTCGACCGGGCGCAGCGCCAGCCCGGCGAGCAGGTAACCGGCGATCGTGGCCAGGATGAGCGCGAGCGGCCCTGCGACGAGGAGCTCGTTGCGAAGGCTGCGGAGCGTCTCGGCGCGCTCTTCGCGCGTCTGCCCTACTACGAGAACGAGGTTCGCCTCGTTCTGCATGACGGGAGTCGCGAGGATGCGCGAAGGCTCGTCGAGGCCGGGTACCGAGTCGCGGCTCGTGAAGATCGCTCCTTGGAGCGCCCTGCGCAGCTCATCGGCGGTCAGCAGCGAGTCGTTGCCGAGTCGCGGGCTCGCTTGAAGGACGTGCCCGCTCTCATCGAGGAGCTGGGAGTAGCTCTCGCCGATCTCGAAGAACCGGATCCCACCGACCTCGGCGAGGCTCGCGCCCGGCTCGCGGATGTACACCCCGAGGTCCTGTGCCCTGACCTGGAGCTGACCGTCGATCACGAGCGCGAGATGGTGACCGAGGCGGACGTACAGGATGCTTCCGCTGAGAACGAGCACGACCGCCATCGCGAGGGCGAAGGCCCCCGCCACCCGGACGCGGATGGGCGCGTGTCTCACGCCCCGTTGTCCGAGCGCAGGCGGTATCCGACGCCGCGAACCGTCTCGAGTGACATGCGCCCGAAGGGCTCGTCGATCTTCTTCCGCAGGTGACGGATGTAGACGTCGACGATGTTGGACTTGTTGTCGTACGCGAAGTCCCACGCGTGTTCGAGCAGGTGGAGGCGGGTGAGCGCCTCGTCCGGCCGGCGCATGAACGTCTCCAAGACCGCGAACTCTTTGCTCGAGAGCGTGATCTCCGTCGATCCCCGCCACACGCGGTGCGTCGCGGGGTCGAGCTTCAGGTCGTCAACCTCGAGGACGCTCGGACGCTCGGGGTCGCCCCGCCGGACGAGCGCGCGCAAGCGTGCCAGGAGCTCCGCGAACGCGAACGGCTTGACGACGTAGTCGTCCGCCCCCATGTCGAGGCCCGTGACCCGATCCTCGACGGAGTCGCGGGCGGTGAGCATGAGGACGGGCGCCCACACGCCGCTCTTCCGCAGCTGCCGGCACGTCTCGAACCCGCTGATGCCGGGCAGCATCACGTCGAGGACGATCGCGTCGTACTCGGACGCGGGCGCCATCCAGAGCGCGTCCTCGCCGCTCTGGGCGACGTCGACGGCCAGCCCCTCCTGCACGAGCCCACGGCGGATCAGGCTCGCCATCCGCAACTCGTCCTCGACGATCAAGACACGCATGGGGACAACTCCCAGGACTCGGTTGACTCGGTCATCGTCCCAAGGTTTGATGAAAGCGAGATGAGCATTAGATTGATAATCCTCCATTCATCTTCCGCGTCTAGCGTGGCGAAGACAAGGGACATGGACACCCGGATCAGAGAAATGAGGGCGCTTTGAGCGCCGCCGTCGAGGCACTCGGGGTCGGCAAGCGGTACGGGTCGCTGGTCGCCGTCGAGGATCTCACGTTCGCCGTCGAGTCGGGCGAGGTGCTCGGCGTTCTGGGGCCGAACGGGGCGGGAAAGACGACGGCCATCCGCGTGCTCACGACGATCCTGCAACCAACTCACGGCACCTTCACGGTGGCCGGCATCCCGTACACGCGGCCGGCCGAGATTCGCCAGCGCGTCGGCGTGCTTCCCGAGAGCGCCGGCTACCCCGAGCGCCAGACGGGTGAGGAGTACCTGCGCTTTCACGCGAGCCTCTTCGGGCACTCTCGGCCGAGCGCTCGAGCGGTCGCGCGCACGCTCCTCGACGAGGTCGGCCTGGGCGAGCGGGCGCGCTCGCTGATCGCGTCCTACAGCCGGGGAATGCGCCAGCGCCTCGGAATCGCGCGCGCGCTCGTCAACGATCCCCAGGTCGTCTTCCTCGACGAGCCCACCCTCGGGCTCGACCCCGCCGGACAGAGGCAGATCCTCGCGAACGTGCGCGGCATCGCGTCCGAGCGCGGCGCCGCCGTGCTGCTGAGCTCCCACCTGCTGGCCGAGGTGGAGGAGAACTGCTCGCGCGTCATGATCCTGAACCGCGGCCATGTCGTCGCGGACGGGACCGTGGCCGAGGTCGTTCGCCAGGCGGCGGCGCCGAGAAGCGCGCGGGTGCACGTCGCGAGCGAGCACGCTGAGCGCGCCGTTGCGGCGCTCTCCGGCGCGGCCGGGGTCGACGGCGTCGAGCGCCTCGACGGGCGCGCCGGACTGCTGAACGTCGTCTTCTCCCCGAGCGGCGACGGTGACGGGCAGCTGAACGTCGCCGTCCGCGTGCTGCTCGACGCCGGCGTCGAGCTCCGCTCATTCGAGCTCGAGGGCGCACGCCTGAGCGACGCGTTCCTCGCGATGACGGAGGCGACATGACGGCGACCCCGACAGCGAGCGGGGTGGGCTCGGCGCCGGCGGACAGGGCTTCCCCGGGCTGGCTCGTCGTTCTCCGCCAGGAGCTGCGCGACCTCTGGCT
>JBOHBA010000203.1:0-3266 GCA_050698095.1 Gaiellaceae bacterium | reverse complement strand
TCACGGCGCTCTCGACGGAGTACAGGCTCACGGAAAACAGCTGTGGCGGTGGGTCGCCGCGGTTCCAGATCAACGTCGGCGGGAAGAACGTGTTCGTCTACCTCGGACCGTCGCCGAGCTTCACGGGCTGCGCGCAGAGCACATGGTTGCCGAGCGGGAACCTGGTCGGCACGAGCGATGCCTGCCGCGTCGACACCTCGCAGCTCGCACCGGGTACGCAGTGCAGCACGTGGGCGGCAGCCGTCGCCCTTCTCGGCTCACAGGCGGTGACCGGCATCCAGCTCGTGGTCGACAGCGGCTGGTTCTTCGCGGAGAAGGAGCACGAGGCACTCGTCCGCAACGTCACGATCAACGGCACGAACCACATCACACCGCAGACACCGTCTCAACTGAACCCGGCGAAGCTCTGCGCCATGCAGCGCACGTCGCTCGGCCCGGCCACGTTCAACGAGCTCTGGGGAAGAAACGGGAACGACCGAAATGCCTGGGGTAAGTGCGTCTCCGCGATGGCCAAGGCGCGACGCCAAGGGACGATCGTCGATGCACACACCGCGATCACAAGCGCGATCGCTTCGTGCAAGGCCGAGGGTCTGCGTCGCGCTCGCCTCGGCGCCTGCGTCTCGGCGCGTGACGGTCTCGCGGCAACTCCTGCCGATTCGCCTGGCGGTCGCCGCGAGCGAGATCGAGACGACGACTGAGAGACGGTCTGGCCCGTCAGGAGAGGAGGAGCGCTTCGAGCTCCTCCTCTCTCTCGGTCGAGTAGCCTCGGACGATGACCTCGAGGGTCTTGATCGCCGAGGACGAGACGATCATCCGGCTCGACCTCAAGGGATTGCTGGAGGGAGCGGGGTTCGACGTGTGCGCGGAGGCGCGCGACGGCGAGGAGGCGGTGTCGCTGGCGCGCGAGACACAACCCGATGTCGCGTTGCTGGACGTCAAGATGCCGCGGCTGGACGGAATCGAAGCCGCGCGGCGAATTCTCGACGAGCGCCCGATCCCGATCGTCATGGTGACGGCCTACGGCGAGCGGGAGCTCGTCTCGCGGGCGGTCGAGGCAGGCGTGTTCGGCTACCTCGTCAAGCCGTTCCGCGAAACGGACCTCCTGCCCGCGATCGCAACGGCGACGGCGCGACACGAGGAGCTCGCCGCGCTGCGCGAGGAAGCCGACTCGCTCGCCGAGGCCCTCGCAGCGCGAAAGGCGATCGAGCGGGCGAAGGGGATACTCATGAAGCGCGAAAGCCTCTCCGAGGCTGACGCCTTCGCGCGGCTCCGGAAGGCGAGCCAGATCTCGGGCAGGCCGCTGAAGGTAGTCGCCGAGGCGCTGATCGCGACCCTCGGCGCCGCTGAGTCGAACCGCACCTGACCTCGGTAGACGTGTCCCGAAAAGCCGACTAGACTCGCCGCCTATCGGCCCAGCCAGCGCTAGGGGAGAGGGGAGCGAGAGGAATGGATCGTCAGCCGATCGGCACTTCAGCCGTCACGCACGTCGAGCCGCGGCGAATCAGGCTCCTCGGTGTCGTGACCGCCCTACTCGTTGCGGTCGTCATCGCTGCGCAGTTGGCGCGTGCGGATGGGGCGTATCAGTCCCTGCCGTACAGTCAGAACTGGTCCAACACCGGGCTCATTACCGTTAGCGACGACTGGTCTGGCGCGCCGGGTGTGATCGGTTACCGCGGAGATGGTCTGACTTCGGTCAACGACGTTGACCCACAAACAGTCTTGGGTCAGGAATCCCCTCTCGTAGTTGACGTGAACGCCAATCAGACCAACCCCAACACGTTTATTACCGGCGGCGTAGCCGAGTTTCACCTCACCGATTCTGTGGTCGCTCTGACTGGATCGGGTACCGCGGACGCGCCGTATCTCGTCTTCCACTTAAACACGACGGGCCTGTCGAACATCAATGTCAGCTACAACCTGCGCGATCTCGATGGTTCGACTGACAACGCCGTTCAGCAGGTGGCTCTGCAGTATCGGGTCGGCGAGACGGGCAACTTCACGAATGTCCCCGCTGGTTATGTCGCCGACGCCACCACTGGTCCGAGCCTGGCGACACTCGTCACCGCGGTCAACGTAGCTCTTCCGTCAGCTGCCGGTAATCAGCCGCAGCTGCAGATCCGCGTTATCACGACGAACGCCACCGGAAACGACGAGTGGGTGGGGATCGACGATGTCTCCATTACCGGGACTGCGGCAGAGCAAGCACCTCAGGTGGCGAGCACGCTCCCCGCGAACGGCGCGACCAACGTGCCGTTGAACAGCGACATCAACGTCACGTTCACCGAGAACGTCGATGCCAGCGGGTCGTGGTTCGACATCACCTGCGCCTCGAGCGGAGCGCATACGGCGACCGTCAGCGGCGGGCCGGCGACGTTCACCCTGAACCCCGATGCCGACTTCGCCGGCGACGAGGACTGCACCGTGACCGTGTTCGCGAGTCAGGTCACAGACCAAGACGCGGACGATCCGCCGGACAACATGACCGCGAACTACGTCTTCGGCTTCGGGACAGTCGTGCCCGCCACGCTGATCCACGACATCCAGGGCGCCGGAGCCTCGAGCCCGGTCGTAGGCAGCGTGCCCGTGATCGAGGGGGTCGTCGTCGGCGACTTCCAAAACTCGACCGAATTTCGCGGCTTCTACGTGCAGGAGGAAGACGCGGACGCGGATGCAGACTCCCAGACCTCTGAGGGCATCTTCGTCTTCAACCCCGGCGGCCCCCCAGTCGCGGTCGGCGACGTCGTGCGCGTGAGCGGCACCGTCACCGAGTTCAGCGGGCTCACCGAGCTTTCGAGCGTGACGAGCGTGACCGTCGGCTCGAGCGGGAACCCACTCCCGGTCTCGACCGACCTTAGCCTTCCCGTGACGAACATCACCGACTTCGAGCCGACTGAGGGGATGCGCGTACGCCTGCCGCAAGCGCTCGTCGTCTCCGAGTACTTCAACTACGACCGGTTCGGGGAGCTCGTCCTCGCGCTCCCGCTCGCCAGGGAGACACGCGCCTTCACGCCGACGGCGATCGACGAGCCGGGAGCGCCTGCCCTTGCCCGTGCGCTGGCCAACAGCTTGCGTCGCCTCACGCTCGACGATGGGCTCAGCACCCAGAACCCGAGCTCGCTGCGTCACCCCAACGCCGGCACCTTCGCGCTCGGCAACCGCTTCCGCGGCGGCGACACCGTTCAGAACGTCACAGGCGTCATGGACTTCCAGTTCGGTCTCTATCGCATTCAGCCAACCGGTGCTGCCGATCACACGGCCGCCAACCC
>JBOHBA010000202.1:0-9252 GCA_050698095.1 Gaiellaceae bacterium | reverse complement strand
GCCCCGACCGGGTTCGGGGCGGCGCTTTTCGGCATTCCTCTACCGCCATCCACGGCTTCAGCTCGGCGGCCTCCTAACCGGCCCGGTGGGATGGCTCGGGATCGCATACCTGGGCTCGCTCGCCGTTCTCTTCCTCGCGGCCTTCTGGCAGCTCGACCGGTTCACCGGTGAGGTTGTCCACGACTACACACTCGACAACTTCAGGACGCTCGTCGAGAACGACGTCTACCGCCAGATAACTCTGCGCACCGTCGGGGTAGCGACGGCCGTCACCGTCGCGGACGCGGTGCTCGCGTTTCCGATCGCCTACTACATGGCCCGTGTCGCGTCGCCTCGGATGCGGGGCGTCCTCGTGGTCGCGATCCTGACGCCGCTCTGGGCGAGCTATCTGATCAAGGTCTACGCGTGGCGCATCATCCTGCAGGGGAACGGCCCGTTCGACGCGGTTCTCGAGCCGTTCGGACTGAACACTCCCGGCTACGGGACGTTCGCCACGGCGATCGTCTTCACGTATCTCTGGCTCCCGTTCATGATCCTTCCCGTTTACGCAGGCCTCGAGCGGATTCCCCAGTCGTTGCTCGAGGCGTCGTCGGATCTCGGGGCGAAGTCCGGGCGGACTTTCGTCCGAGTCGTTCTGCCAATGGCCTTTCCGGCAGTCGTCGCCGGCTCGATCTTCACCTTCTCCCTGACTCTGGGGGACTACATCACGCCGCAGCTCGTCTCGAGCACGCAGTTCATCGGAAACGTGGTCTACGCGAACGTGGGCGTAGCCGGCAACCTGCCGTTCGCTGCGGCCTACGCGCTCGTGCCGGTCGCGATCATGATCGTCTACCTGCTTGTCGCGAAGCGGCTGGGAGCATTCGAGAACCTGTGATCGAGAGCCGCTTGACACGTGCGCTTCTCGGGTTGGGGACGATCTTCACGCTGCTCTTCATCTGGATCCCGATCGGGGTCATCGTCCTCTACGCATTCAACGACGGGCGAACGCTGGCCTGGCCCATCGACGGTCTCACCCTCAGATGGTTCTCCGAGGCCGTCCACAATCCCGGCGTCCGGGACGCCCTCTGGCTATCGGTCCGGGCGGCGTTGGGCGCAACCGCGGTCGCGCTTGTCCTCGGTTCGCTCGCCGCGCTTGCGGTCTCACGCTTCAGCTTCTTCGGCCGGAACACGATCTCGTTTCTCGTCGTGCTTCCCATCGCCCTGCCCGGAATCGTGACCGGCATGGCGCTAAATGCGACCTTCACCCAAGTCTTTGACCCCGTCTTTGGGATAGGTCTCGGGCTCTTCACGATCATCGTCGGCCATGCGACGTTCTGCATCGTCATCGTCTACAACAACACAGTCGCACGATTGCGACGCACGTCACAATTTCTGGAAGAAGCCTCCGCGGATCTCGGCGCCGACTCATGGCAGACGTTTCGTCACGTCACGTTGCCGCAGCTAGGTGGGGCACTTCTCGCCGGAGCGCTCCTGGCGTTCGCGCTTTCGTTCGACGAAGTGATCGTCACGACGTTTACCGCTGGGCCCCAGCAGACGCTGCCGATCTGGATCCTCAACAACCTGGCTCGGCCCAATCAGGTGCCGATCGTCAATGTCGTGGCGGTCTTCGTGATCGTGCTCTCGATCATCCCGGTCTGGATCGCACAGCGGTTGACCGCAGGCGCGACAGCAACCCGAGCTCCTGTGGCGAACGTTCCCGAGCCGTAAGGGCGCTCAGCCGGCGGCGACGCCGGTGCCGATCGGGCACGACACGCCGGTGCCGCCGATGCCGCAGTAGCCGTTCGGGTTCCACTCGAGGTACTGCTGGTGGTAGTCCTCGGCGTAGTAGAACGGGCCTGCCTCCCCGATCTCGGTCGTGATCCGGCCGAAGCCGGCTGCCGAGAGCTCGGCCTGGAACATCTCGCGTGACGCGACCGCCGCGTCGCGCTGTGCCTCCGTCGTCCAGTAGATCCCGGAGCGGTACTGAGTGCCGACGTCATTGCCCTGACGCATGCCCTGCGTTGGATCGTGGCCCTCCCAGAAGACTCGAAGCAGCGCCTCGTAGCTCGTCTTTGTCGTTTCGAAGACGGCGAGTACGACCTCGTTGTGCCCCGTTCGTCCGGTGCAGACCTCCTGGTACGTCGGGTTCGGCGTGAGCCCGCCCGAGTAACCGACCGCAGTCGTGTACATGCCAGGCGCCTTCCAGAACATGCGCTCGGCGCCCCAGAAACAGCCCATCCCGAAGATCGCCTGCTCGGTGCCCTCGGGGAAAGGAGGCGTGAGCGGAGTGTCGAGGACGAGATGCGCTGCGGGGACGGCAATCGGGTCGTCGCGGCCCGGAAGCGCCTCGGCCGCAGACGGCATGGCTGTTGGCTTGCGCGTGAAGAGCATGCGTCTACAGTAGCGGGAGGGGCTGTTCCGTTACTGCGGCTGGGACGATCCCAGGGCTCGCCCCAGCGCCTGCTCGAGGTCGGCCCAGAGGTCGTCCGGGTCCTCGAGCCCGACCGAGAGCCTGAGAAGTCCCGGCGGCACGCGCGAGCCCTCCCAGCGGGCACGGGCCTCGATGCGCGAGGTGATGCCGCCCAGGCTCGTCATGTTCACGATGGTGCGCGTCGCCGTCTCCACCCGGCGCGCCGCCTCGGCGTCGGTGACGTCGAAGGAGAGGAGGGCTCCGAAGCCCGGATAGCGCACGGTCAGGACCGCGCCATGGGCTCGCAGCCGCTCTGCGATCGCGGTGGCGCTCTCCGTCTGGCGGGCAAGTCGAACCTCGAGCGTGCTCAAGCCGCGCATGAGGAGCCACGCCGTGTCGGCGCTCGCCACGGGTCCCGTCTTCGACCGGAACTCGAGCAGCCGCGCGGCATCCTCTTCCCGTTTACAGACGACGACGCCTGCGAGCGTGTCGTCGTGACCGCTGAGGAACTTGGTCGCCGAATGAACGACGAAGTCGCACCCCAGCTCGAGCGGCCTCACGTTCAGGGGGGTGGCGGCGGTCGCGTCGCAGACCACGCGGGCTGGATGAGCCGCTGCCGCCTCGAAGCTAGGCATCGTGAGAAACGGATTCGACGGGGCCTCGAGCCAGATCAGGTCGACACCTGGTGGCGGCGCGCCCGTCTGATCGAACTCGATCTTGCGGATGCCCCAGCGTGCGAGCTCGTCCAACATGACCCCCGTTCCGTAGTACGACCCTTCGGCGAGCGCGACGGTCTGGCCGGGGGAGAGGAACGTCATGGCGAGCGCGGTTTCCGCCGCCATGCCGGAGACGAAGAGCAGCGCCTCGCCGCCGTCCAGCGCCCCGAGCCGGCGCTCCGCCTCGGCCATGGTCGGGCTCGAGTAGCGGGAGTAGGTGAACACGCCCGGCTCTCCGTCTTCGTACGACCACGTCGTCGAACGATCGACGGGCGCGCTCATCGCCTGCTCACCAGACGATCCGCTCGGGATCGTGGCGCGCCATCCGGCGATCCGCGGTGACGAGTCGGGCGTTGTTGGCAAGCGCGGTCGAATAGATGATGCGGTCGGCGGTGTCGCCGGGGAACGGCGGGAGGAGCGACCCTGCGGCAAGAGCGATGTCCGGCGTCACGGGGCACGTGGTGACACGGGAATCTCCGAGAGCTCGTCGGACCCACGTTCGAATATCCGGCAATACCGCGAGCCGGCCGAGGCGTTCGAGCGTCGCGAGCTCCCACACGCTGATCGTCGATACCGTGAGCTCGCTGCTCGCGTCGATGGCTGTTTGCGCCGCGCGCGAGAGCCGTGGGTCGCCGTCCATCCACCACAGCCACGTGTGCGTGTCGAGCACGGTCACTCGCGCTCGGCGTTCCAGGTTTCGCGCGTCGAGAAGAACAACTCGTCGTCGTCCACGAGGTACACGATGCTGCCCTTCAACGACGGCGGCTCCTCGATCGGCTCGAGCTTGGCGACCGCCTTCCCTCGCTTGGTGACGACGATGGTCTCACCCGTCTCGGCGACCTCGTCGAGCAGCCTGAGACACTGGGCCTTGAACCGGCCGGCTGGAATCGTGCGCACGCCCGTAGGCTATCGCGATCATGGTCATATGTCCATGGTCATTAACAGTGCTGGCACTGTAAAGGTCACAAGTTGGCGCCAATGTGGTCCCAGTTAGGCTCCGCGGCGGTGGGCGAGATCCACGATACGACCGAGGCCAAGCTTCGCTGGCTCGACGAGCTGTCCGAGGAGGCCGCGCATCCGGCCAGCGAGCGGCACGTCGAACGGCAGCGGGAGAACGGAAAGCTCCTTGCGCGCGAGCGCCTCGAGAAGCTGCTCGACCCCGGCTCGTTCGTCGAGCTCGACCGCTTTGTGCGCCACCGCGAGGTCGAGTTCGGGATGCGCGACAACCGGCCCTGGGGTGACGCCGTCCTCACCGGCTACGGAACGATCTTCGGCCGGAAGGTCTTCGTCTTCTCGCAGGACTTCACGGTCTTCGGCGGCTCGCTCTCGGAGGTTTTCGCGGAGAAGGTCTGCAAGGTCATGGACCTGGCGGTCAAGTATGGATGTCCGCTGATCGGGATCAACGACTCGGGTGGCGCACGGATCCAGGAGGGCGTCGTCTCGCTGGCCGGCTACGCGGAGATCTTCTGGCGAAACGTGCAGGCGTCGGGTGTCGTCCCTCAAATCTCGCTGGTGATGGGCCCGTGCGCGGGCGGCGCGGTGTACTCGCCCGCGATCACCGACTTCGTCCTCATGGTCGAGGAGACCTCCTACATGTTCATCACCGGCCCCGACGTCGTGAAGACCGTGACTGGCGAGGACGTCTCCTTCGAGGAGCTCGGGGGCGCCGCGACGCACGCGACGAAGTCCGGGGTCGCACACTTCACCGCTCCCGACGAGGAGACGTGTCTCGAGGAGGCGCGCTACCTTCTCTCGTTCCTTCCCCAGAACAACCTCGACCCGCCGCCCTATGCGCCACCGGCGGATCCGGTGGAACGGGAAGAGGCGTCGCTCGACACGATCGTTCCGGACAGCCCCAACAAGCCCTACGACATGAAGGGCGTCGTCGAGCGCGTCGTCGACGATGGTGAGTTCCTCGAGGTGCACGCGCACTGGGCCGAGAACATCGTGTGCGGCTTCGCTCGGCTCGGCGGTCACTCGGTCGGCGTTGTGGGCAACCAGCCGGGCGCCCTCGCCGGTGTGCTCGACATCGACGCATCGGTAAAGGCTGCGCGGTTCGTCCGCGTGTGCGACGCCTTCAACATCCCGCTCGTGACGTTCGTGGACGTGCCCGGCTTCCTCCCCGGAACGACGCAGGAGTGGGGTGGCATCATCCGTCACGGCGCGAAGCTCCTCTACGCCTATGCGGAGGCCACGGTGCCGAAGCTGACGGTGATCACGCGCAAGGCGTACGGCGGCGCGTACGACGTCATGTCGTCCAAGCACATCCGAGCCGACTTCAACGTCGCCTGGCCGACAGCCGAGGTCGCGGTGATGGGGCCGGAGGGCGCAGTGAACATCGTCTTCCGGCAGGAGCTCTCGGAGGCGGACGACCCGGACGCCCGTCGCGAGGAGCTGATCGCCGACTACAAGGAGCGCTTCGCGAACCCGTACACGGCTGCGGAGCGCGGCTACGTCGACGACGTGATCCAGCCGCGGCGCACGCGGCCGGTGCTCATCTCGGCGCTCGAGACAGCACTGACAAAACGTGAGCCGAAACCCAAGCGCAAGCACGGCAACATCCCGCTGTAGCCGGTTCTCGGCTCAGGCGTCGTCGGCGATCGCACGAAGACGCGCCAGGCGCTGGAGATCCTCGGCGAGCGAGGGGTCGGCCTTGTCGAGGAGCAGTAATGCGCGTCTGGCGTGCTCGCGGGCTTCGTCGAGGCGGCCGAGCGCCGCGTACTCGAGCGCGAGCTCCTCGTGGAGCCAGCCGTCGGGCGCACCCCGACTCTCGGCCCACTCGACAGCTTGCTCGAGGAGCGGGAGCGCCTCCTCTGACCTTCCGAGCGTTCGCAGCGCTTTGCCTACGGCATAGCGGGCGAGCGCGATGCCGTTCGCGTCGGACGGATCTCGCTCGCGGGCCCGAAGCGCGCGCTCGAATGCGTCGAGCGCGCGTTCGTTGTCACCCGCCTCGAAGTACTCCCACCCGAGGTTGTTCAGCAGCGGCCCGAGCCAGTAGCGGGCTACGTCGTGTGCCGCCGCGAGCTCGGCGCCACGCTCGGTCCAGGCCACAAATCCCGCGCGGTCGGGTGCTGCGAGCGCGGCCATGTGTGCGGCATCAACAGCAATGACGAGCTCGTCGGCCTCGAGCGCGAGGGCGAACGCGGACTCGAACAGCGGGAGTGCCGATCCCGAGTCGCCGCTCGAGCGGCGGAGCCGTCCCCGCTCCAGGTCGATTCTCGCGCGGGCGACCAGCGTCCTGCCAGCGATCGCCTCCGCCTCCTCGATCAGGAGCTCGCCGTCATCGAAGTCCGCACGGAGGCCCTCGACGCGCGCGAGCTGGGTGAGGACCTCCGCGCGGCCGCTACCCGATTCGACTTCGAGCCGTGTGCGGAAACGCTCTTCCGAAATGTCGAGATCGTCGAAGTTCCAGAACTGCCGGAGGCGGTCGGTCACTCGTGCCCTCCGTCGAACCCGTACTCGATCGAGTCGCAGATCGGCTCGTAGCCGATGTTCATGTAGATCCTGTTCGACGTCGGATTGGCGAGGTCCGTGTAGAGGAAGCAAAACGTGTGCCCGGAGTCGAGTTGCTCGGCGGAGACGGCGCCCGTCACGGCGCTTCCGTACCCGCGACGTCGGTGCTCGGGCGGCGTATACACGGGACCGATGCGGACGCCGTTCGGCGTCCGGCCTCCCCAGCCTGCGAGGGCCACGGGGCCGTCGTCCTCCCAGATCGCGAAGCCGCCCGTGCCATCGTTCAGACGGGCAGCGATCGCGTGCTCCACATCTCGACCCGGTGCGTCCTCGGGGATGGCTTCGGCCGAGAAAGCACGGAGCCATTCGCCGAGGAGCGGGCGATCGTCCTCCGTCGCCGCTCGCGCACTGCCGCTCATTCCCATGACAGGTCGCACCGTCTGGAGCCGGTAGATGCGCTGGTCCCGTCGTCGTCGCAGCGGCGATTCCGTCAGGGCGGCCCACATGCTGGCGAAGTGGTGGACTTCCGGTACGGCGCCTGTGCACCCTGGAAGATCGATACGGCCACCGCGAATGTGCTCCGCGAGGGCCGTCATGGCGCGTCGACTCGCCGGCCCTGCGAGGACGAGGTTGTAGGGGGGCGTTCGCAGCGCAGCCGCGATTGTTTCGTCCGCGTCCTCGACGACCCATAGCTCGTGCTCGTCGTAGACGGCGGGATGCTCCCACAGGGTTCCGGCGAGTCCGAGGATGAGGTTGTTTCGCGCTTCGTCCTCAAGGAGGTACGGAGTAGTTGCCTCCAGGAACGCGTAGGGCTCGTCGAGCTGCTTGACGACCATCGCTCCATCGTATAGTTCTTATGCAATGCCTAAGCAAATGCTCACTGCCGCAGAGGCGTCTCGCGCCCTCGGAATCTCCCTCGACACGCTTCGGCGCTGGGACCGCGCGGGGAAGATCCGCGTGGAGCGCGACGGCGCGAACCGGCGTGTGGTTCCGGCAGCCGAGGTCGAGCGGCTGAAAGGCGGGGGTGGCTCTGCGCAGTTCTCGGCACGCAACCGGTTTCGCGGGGTCGTCCGCGCGGTCACGATCGAGGGACTGCTCGCTCAGGTCGAGATCGACGTCACCGAGCCGGCGCGGGTAGTCGCGATCATCACGAGCGACTCCGCCGAGCAGCTCGCCTTGAAGCCGGGGATGAGCGCCGCCGGTGTCGTCAAGGCGACGTCCGTGATGGTCGAGAGGTGAAGAAGCTGCTCGGCCGAGACGTGAGCGTGCAGCGCGAGCTGTCTGGGGCCGTCGCGGATATCGGCGTGCTCGTCCCGATCGCCGTCGCGCTGATCGTCAAGAACGGGCTCTCCGCCACCGCGGTTCTCCTTCCCGCTGGCCTTCTCTACGTTGCCGTCGCGGTCGTCTATCGGCTGCCCGTCGCCGTCCAGCCGCTGAAGGCGGTCGGAGCGATCGCCATCGCGCAGGGCTTGGGCGCGGACGAGATCGCGGCCGCGGCGCTCATGATCGGCGGTGTCTTCGTCGTCCTCGGCGCGACCGGTCTGATCGACCACCTCGGACGCGCATTCCCTCGCGCGCTCATCCGCGGTGTTCAGCTCACGGTCGGGTTGCTGTTCCTGAAGGTCGCCTGGGGCCTCGTCGAAAGCCCTCCGTCGTCCTTCAGCGCGCACGCGCTTGCGTCCGAGTGGGCCGTGCCGCTGGGAGCAGTTGTCGTCCTACTCGCGCTCGTCCTTCGGCGACGGCCGGTCGCGCTCGCGCTCGTCGCAGTCGGCGTGGCGGTAATGCTCGTCGACGGCGGCGGAATTCCGTCATTCGGCCCGTCGGCGTTCGAGTTCCCGTCGCTAACCGGTGCGACCTTCGCCGCAGCCTTCACGGCGCTCGTCATCCCGCAGCTGCCGCTCACCTTCGCCAACTCGTGCCTCGCGCCGGCCGATGCCGCGCGTACGTACTTTGGCGCGCGCGCGCGCCGGATCAGGCCCGGACGTCTGGCGCTGACGCTCGGGAGCGCGAATCTCTTCTCCGGCTCGATCGCGGGCATGCCGGTCTGTCACGGCGCAGGGGGGCTCACCGCGCACTACGCGTTCGGCGCGAGAACCGGGTTCGCTCCGCTCGCGATGGGGAGCGCGCTCGTGGTCGTGGCGTTCGGTCTCGGGTCAGGGCTCGCCGTGCTCCTGACCGCGTTTCCCCTCCCGATCCTGGCGGGGATGCTTGCGACCGCGGGGCTTCTCCACATTGCTCTCCTTCGCGATCTTCGAGGGTCGCGCGAGTGGGGTCTCGCGGTCACGGTCGGAGCGGTGGGATTCGAATGGAACCTCGCCGTCGCGCTCGCCCTCGGGCTCGTCGTGTGGTGGACGCCCCAGCTCCTGGCTCGGGTACGCTCGCGGCCGTGGCGGTCGAGGTCGCTCCTGCGCTCGGTTCGCGAGAGCGGCGGGCACTCGTAGACGCTCTCAGGCGAGCGGGGCTGCAGCTCGAGCCACAGCCCGCCGCGTACTCGAGCGTGTGGCGCCGGACCGCGGCGAGTGAGGCCGTCGAGCGGCAACCGGGTCGGGCGGGCTACGCGTTCTCGCCGCGGAGCACACGCGGCGCGACGCGCGCGTAGTCGAGCCCCGAGACCCACGTCGCCACCAGCGCGACCAGCAGCGCCCACCAGGCAACGTCGTCGCGCCATGCTCCGGCGGCCGCAAGGCCTGATGC
>JBOHBA010000201.1:0-5958 GCA_050698095.1 Gaiellaceae bacterium | reverse complement strand
GCCGTCCTCGACTCGAACCACGGCTTCAAGATGCTCGCGCTCGGGAAGCTCGCGGCGGCCGAGATCCTCGGACGCACTCAGCCGGAGCTCGACACATTCCGGCTCTCGAGGTTCGCTGCCGGCGCACGCCACCCCGCATCCGCAAGTCCCTACCCGTGGACGTAGCGCTCGCGCACCCGATGCGCTGCAACGACGTCTCCCTTCTGCTCATAGAGAGCGAGGGCTTTCTCGAAGCGCCTTCGAGCGAGATCATCCCGGCCGGCCGCGAGATCGAGCTCCGCGAGCACTTCGAGGACGTCGCCGTTTACGTCCAACGAGTCCGTGCGCTCGACCAACTCGAGCGCCTCGAGTGCGGCCGCGACGGCTTCCGCGTCCCTACCTTGCGTGGCGAAAGCTGTCGCCTCTGCCACGCACACGCCGATCTGACCGAAGAGGTGGTCGGCCTGCATCTCACCCCGAGCTTGTCTCGCAAGCTCGAGGGCACCGTCAACGTCACCGCGGAGCGCGAGGATTCGCGCAAGCCGCGGAGCGATCCACGAGAGGTAGCCGAGGTCGCCTATCTCGCGCATACGTCCGTATGCCGAACGAAGGAGCTCCTCGACGGCGTCGAAGTTGCCCGCCTGCCGCTCGACGGGCTCGAGCTCGACCGCGGTACCGATCGCCGAGACCGTGAGACCGAGCTCCTCGTAGATCTCAACCGCGCGCGCGATGTGCGCGCGGCCGAGCTCGAGCTCGCCGGTCATCGAGTAGAGGGCGCCTTTGTTGCGGTCGGCGAAGGCCTGCACGAGTTGTGCACCGCCCGCCCGCTCGACGAGCTCGTCGCAGCGGCGCAGACCCTCGGCAACCGGCGTCGGCCCCCACTTCATAGCCATCGCGATTGCACCGAGCGCGCGGAGCTCCTCCCGCCGATGACCTGCGCGCCGAGCATGCTCGACAGCGCTTTCGGCAGCCTCGAGCGAGAGCGCGTACTGTCCCGACCGGAACAGCGACCAGTGGACGAGCCACCACGCCGCCGCAAGCCCACGCTCGTCGCCCAGCTGCTCGAGCTCCGCGAGAGCTCGCTGAGCCGTCGATGCGACCTCGGCCATCGTGATCTCCGTGTCGGTCTGAGTCCGGAGATTGAGGAGCCCGATCTCGGCGCGAAGCTCGATCGCGCGCTCTCCAACCTTGCGCGCGGCTTCGGCTACTTCCGAGAAGGCGGCCTCGGCCGGCTCGAGCCGCCCAGAACCCGCGAGCGCGCTCCCCAGGTCGAGTCGCATCGCGAGTCCTACCGGATCGTTGACCGGCGCGAGCTCGGTCGCCCGCTCCAGGAGCTTGGCCGCCGCGCGATCGTCGCCGACGCCGAGGGCACGCTGCGCCGCTTCTCCCAGTCGAGCAGCGGCCCGGCTCGCGAGATCGCGCGTGGACTCCTCCGTCGAGCCCAGCTCGCGCCGATAGCGAACAGCGTCAGCAAGGTGGAAGCCCACGAGCTCACCGCCGTCGTGCTCGTCCTTCTCCAGGTGGTCGGCCACTCGGAGGTGGAGATCCGTCCGCTGCTCCTTCGACATCGACGTGTACACGGCGTCGCGGATCAGAGCGTGGACGAAGGCGAACGCATCGTGACTCGTCCGTGCGCTGCGAACCGGGCGAATGAACTGACGACGGGCGAGGACGAGGAGGCTCGATCCGACCTCGTCACGATCGCGCGATGGAAGGAGCTCCACTACGAGCTCGCGATGGAACTCGCGACCCTCGATCGATGCACATTCGAGCACTCTGCGATGCGGCTCCTGGAGCTGATCGATGCGCGCAGCGAGCAGCGCCTGGATCGTCGGCGGGATCACGAGCTCACCCTCTTCGCCGCGCCCGGCCTCCAGCGCGAACAGCTGCTCGAGGAACAGGGGATTGCCGTCGGCGGCGTCCACGATCCGCTGCACCTCGCCGCTTGAACGCTCGCGATCCCCGCTCAGGCTCTCGACGAGGGCGAGCGACTCCTCGTCGGCGAGCGGTGAGAGCACCGTGACGGACGTGTTCTCGCGCGGCGTCGCCCACGTGGGACGCTCTTCCAGGAGCTCAGGCCGAGAGAGGCAGAGCAGCATGATCGGAGAGCCCGTCGAGAAGCTCGCGATGTACTCGAGCAGGTCGAGCAGCGTCTGCTCGGCCCAGTGGATGTCGTCGATGACCAGGACGAGCGATCGTTCTCGCGCAAGCGACTCGAGGAGGCGCCGACATGCCCAGAACGTCTCCTCGGTCGACGCCGTGGCGTCACCGAAGCCGAGAGCTGACCCGACGGCGTCGGCCACCGACGCGGTCCGGTCGTCGGTGTCGAGGAGCTCGAGCACGCGCGTGCGCGGGCTTCCGCCCAGCACCGACGACAGCGCTTCGGCCAGGGGCTGGAACGTGATTCCTTCGCCGTACGAGACACACCGCCCCACGAGCGTGAGTGTCGACTCGCCGAGCGCATCCAGGAACGCGCGCGCCAGGCGCGACTTCCCGACTCCGGCCGGCCCGACGATCGTCGCGAGAACGCACCGTTGCTCGGTCTTCGTACGGCGAAGCGCGTCGTCGAGGGTCGCAAGCTCCTTCTGTCGCCCGACGAGCGGGGCGTCCTCGCGTCGCGCGTACGGCGAAACGTGCTCGAGGACGCGCACCACCCTGTAGGCCTCGACCGGCTGTGCCTTCCCTTTGAGGTGGAGCCGCTCGACGGGCTCGACCACGATCGCGTCTCCACCCAGCTCCCGGGTGAGCGCTCCGATGAGAATCTCGCCCGCGGACGCGCTCTGCTCGAGCCGAGCAGCCACGTTCATCGTGTCGCCCGACGCTCGAAAACCTTCGAGGCTCGTGTCGCCGACGATCACCTCGCCCGTGTTCACACCCGTGCGTACGGAGAGGCGAAAGCCCGAGTCGCGCTCGAGCTCGTCGTTCAGGAGCTCCAGGCGGTCACGAATCTCGGCCGCCGCCCGCAGCGCACGCAGCGCATCGTCCTCGCGCGAGACCGGTACGCCGAACAGCGCCACGACCGCGTCGCCGATGAACTTCTCGACGCTGCCTCCGTGGCGCTCGACCACATCTCTGGCCTCCTCGAAGTAGCGACTCAGCGCCCGTCGCACGACCTCGGGATCGACGGTCTCGCCGAGGCTCGTCGAGCCGACGACATCCGACAGGAGCGCGGTCACCGTCTTGCGAAGCTCGCGGCCCTCCGGCCGCTGCTCCTCGCCGCACTCGGAGCAGAAGCGAAACGGCTCGGCGCTCTCGTATCCGCACCCCTGGCAGACCGGCACGGGCGTGAGTCTATGGCGGTCGACCGTCTACTACGATGGCACGCGAGAACGCCAACGTCGGTGGAGGTGAGCATGTCCGAGAAGATGTGGGGAGGCGAGCCGTTCTGGGGGCTCGGCTACGACTGGGATCCCGACTGGGTCTTGACCGAGCGCCAGAAGGAGCTGCGCGCGCTCCTGATCGAGCTCTGCGAGAAGGAGATGCGCGCGAACGCAAAGCGCTCCGACGACGAGCTCCTCTTCCCGCGCCGCAACCTCGAGCTGCTCGGCGAGCACGGCTTCCTCGCGCTCACCGTCCCCGAGGAGTACGGCGGCCTCGGCGAGAACCACGTCGCCTTCGCGATGACCTGCGAGACGATCGCGCGCTACGGCTGCGCGTCGACGGCCATGTGCTACGTCATGCACATCGGCGCCGTCGCTGCCCTGATGCTGCGCCCCACCCCCGAGATCGTCGACAAGTACATCCGGCCGCTGAACTCAGGCCTGATCGGGACGCTCTCGTACTCCGATCCGGAGACCGGGTCGCACTTCTGGTACCCGGTCAGCTCGCGCGCCGAGCGCGTCAACGGCGGATACCGGATCAACAAGAAGGCTTCGTGGACGACCTCCGGCGGATTTGCCGACTTCTACGTCCTGCAGACCACGAGCCCCGACTTCAAGGGCTACGACGACCTCTCCGTCTTCGTCGTCGACAAGGAGTTCTGCGAGGCCCAACCCTCGCTGTGGGACGCGCTCGGGCTGCGCGGCAACCAGTCCGGAGCGATCTCGTTCACCGATGTCGAGATCCCCGGCACGCAGATCGTCGGCCCCGAAGGGGACGGCGCTACCTCGAACGACGAGGCGGTCGACCCCTGGTTCCTGATCGGCTCGTCCTCGGTCTGGAACGGGCTCGCGCTCGGCACGGTCGACATTGCGAAGCGCCACACCACGCGCAAACGTCACGTCGACGTCGGCATGCGCGTGGCCGACTACCCCACGATCCAGGATTACGTCGGGCAGGCGGTCATGGAGACGAACGCCGCCCGCCTGTTCGTGTACTCCGTGGCGCAGGCGTTCGACGCCGCAACCGACAACAACACGATCGTGCTCGACCCGGGAACGCTCGCGCGCGGCAACTTCCTGCACTGGGCCTGGCAGATCAAGTTCGTCGCGGCGCAGAACACCGCCCACGTCGTCGACAAGATGCTCCACGCCTGCGGCGGATCGGGCTACAAGCGCGACATGGAGCTCGAGCGCTACCTCCGCGACGCCAAGGCGGGCTGGGTCATGGGCCCGACGAACGAGGTGCTCCGCCAGTTCGTCGGCAAGGCGGTGCTGCTCGGCTTCGAGTCGCTCGACTACTGGAACCAGTCCTACAACCGGCGCGCGGTCGAGAACGAGATCAAGAAGCTCGACCCGGACGCGAAGCGCGAGCTCGCAGAGCAGCTCACCGCGCAGGCGGCCGAGGAGGAGGCGAAGGCGCCCGCGAGGGCATGAGGTGAGCCCCCTCTCGACACCGGAAGAGAAGCGCGCCGGGAGCAGACTTCAGTCTGACCTCGGATCGGTTCCATTCCTGCTCCCGGAGGACCCGTTCGTCGAGACGTACCTCGTCCGCCCGAGCGGCGCGATCGTGTTCGCCCTCGGGCCGGACGAGCGCATGACGGTCGTGGACACGTACGGCGGTCAATCCGCGGAGGTGTCGGTGCTCGGGGCCGATGGCCGGGACGACGCCGCGGCGCTCGCTGCGAAGGCGGAAGCGCCCGCGACGGTGATCCGGGCCGCGGTGGCGGACCGCAACGGGAGCCTGCTCGCGCGCGAGCTCGGTGCGCGAGGGCTCGATCCCGTAGACGCGCAGGCGATCCACATCTTCGGCGAGTCGTCGCCGCCCGGGTCGGCGCAGGCCTTCCGCGCCGAGCGCGCCGTCACCGTCGTCGTCGCCGCGCCCGCCGGGCGGATCGTCGACGGCGCGCCGCCACCCTCCGAGCTGCTGGTCGAGGTGCGGCGAACGACAGCCCGGGCCTACGACCAGCTCGAGCTGCCTCCCCCGCTCGCCGAGCCTCGTCTCGACTTCCGAGTCGACTCCGCCACGGCGCTCGCCTACGAGGTGCGCGCGGGCGAGTTCATCCAGGTCATCGACGTCGAGGGGAAGCAGTGCTCGGACTTCCTCGCGTTCCACCGGCACAAGCTCGAGTCGGGGCTCGAGCGCGGGCTCGATGCGACGACGACCCGCTCGCTCATGGGTCAGGCGTACCCGCAACCCGGCCTCCAGGGGAAGTTCTACGACGTCGACCAGGACCCGTTGGTCGAGGTCGTCCGCGACACCGTCGGCCGCCACGACACCTTCGGCCTCGCCTGCACGGCCAAGTACTACGAGGACAAGGGCTACCCCGGCCACGTCAACTGCACGGAGAACTTCAACGGCCAGGTGACGCCCTACGGGATCGCGCCCCGGATGGGCTGGGAGGCGCTCAACCTCTTCTTCAACACCGGATTCAACGCCAGCAACGTCTTCGTCATGGACGAGCCGTGGTCGCGCCCCGGCGACTACGTCCTCTTCCGGGCGATGAGCGACCTCGTGTGCGCATCGTCAGCCTGTCCAGACGACATCGACCCCGCTAACGGCTGGCAGATCACGCCGATCCACGTGCGGGTGTACGCGCCCGACAACACCTTCTCCGTCGCGATCGCGCGCCGCGTGACGGCCGACGCCGACCCGGTGCTC
>JBOHBA010000200.1:0-3806 GCA_050698095.1 Gaiellaceae bacterium | reverse complement strand
CTCGACGGTGATCGCTCCGGCGGCACTCGCTGCTGCGGAGTCTCTCGGGGCCTCGGGCCGGGACGTGCTGGCGGCCGTCGTCGCGGGAAACGAGGTCGTGTGCCGAATCGGAATGGCCGCCTCCGGCGAGTTCCACCGGCGCGGCTTCCACCCGACCGCGATCTGTGGCGTCTTCGGTGGCGTCGCGGCGGTGGCGAGGGTCTCCGAGCTCGACGCGCCGGCGACGACCCGGGCGCTCGGGATCGCCGGGTCGTTCGCGGGCGGGCTCTTCGCATACCTCGCGGACGGAACGCCGACCAAGCCGATGCATCCCGCCTGGGCTGCGCACGGAGCGCATCTTGCGGTCGCCCTCGCCCGCCACGGCGCCGCCGGGCCGCGGTCGGTCCTGGAGGGGAAGTTCGGCCTGTATCACGCCTTTCTCGGCGCGCGGGAGGGTGAGATCGACATCGCTGCCCAGCTCTCCGACCTCGGGACGCGCTGGGAGACGCCCCGAATCGCCTACAAGGCGTTCCCCGTCTGTCACTTCATGCACGGCTCGCTCGGCGCTGCCGCCGAGGGCGCGGGCGGGCGGACGTTCGCGCCCGAGGAGATCGACGACGTGGTCGTCACCGTTCCTCGAGCGGGGGTGTCGCTCGTCCTCGAGCCTGCCGACTCGAAGATCGCGCCGCGCTCGGAGTACGAGGGGAAGTTCTCGCTCCAGTACTCGATCGCGTCGATGCTCGTTCGCGGCCACGTCGCCGTCTCGGACTTCACCGACGAGGCGATCGCCGACGAGGACGTGCTCGCCGTCGCCCGCCGGGTGCGGTACGAGACGCGCGACTACCCGTCGTACCCGCAGGCCTTCCCCGGTGGCGCCAGCGTGCGTCTGGCGGACGGCACGGCGTTCGAAGCGGACTTCCCGTACCAGAAGGGAGGCCCGGAGAACCCGCTCTCCACGGACGAGGTTCGAGCGAAGTTCCGCGAGAACGCCGCGCTCGCTCTGTCGGACGAGGCCGCAGGCCGACTAGAGGAGGCGATCCTGACGCTCGACGACGTCGGTGACCTGACCGACGCTCTCTCACCACTCACGACGCAGAGCATCGCGGCGCTGTGACCGCTCGCGCCACCCTAGGCGGAAGCGAAGCTTCCGCCGAGCAGACGGAGATCATCGCCGCCGTCCGAGGCTTCGTCGATCGGGACGTCGTGCCCGTCGCCTCCGAGCTCGAGCATCGCGACGAGTACCCCTCAGAGCTCGTTCGCACGATGGCCGAGATGGGCCTGTTCGGAACGACAATCCCCGAGGAGTACGGCGGGCTCGGGCTGGGACTGGACACGTACGCGCTGATCGTCGCGGAGCTCTCCCGTGGGTGGGTGACGCTCTCGGGAGTCCTGAACGGGTCGTTCATCGCCGCCTGGATGATCCGCGAGCACGGCACGGAGGAGCAGCGGCGGCGATATCTACCGAAGCTCGCCTCCGGTGAGATCCGCGCGTCGTTCTCGATGACGGAAGCCCACGCTGGCTCCGATGTCCAGGCAATCCGCACCATGGCGGTGCAGGAGGGCGACGAGTTCGTGATCACGGGACAGAAGATGTGGGTCACGAACGGCTGGCGCTCCGGGATCGTGATGCTCCTCGCGAAGACCGATCCCCGGGCCGTGCCCGCACACACGGGCATGACCGGCTTCATCGTCGAGAAGGAGCCGGAGACGAGCCCGCCCGGCCTCCAGATCCCGATGCCCGGGCTCAGGAAGCTCGGGTACAAAGGAGTCGAGTCCACGGAGCTCGTGTTCGACGGGTTCCGGGCGCCCGCGGGGAGCGTACTCGGCGGCGAGGACGGGATCGGCCAGGGGTTCAAGTACTTCATGAGCGGGATCGAGGTCGGCCGCGTCAACGTCGCCGCTCGCGGCGTCGGCGTGGCGCAGGCGGCGCTCGACGACGCGCTCGGCTACGCGCGCGAGCGCGAGGCGTTCGGCAAGCCGATCGGCCACCACCAGGCGGTGCAGATGATGCTCGCGCGCATGGCGACCCGATCCGAGGCGGCGCGTCTGTTGACGGTGCAGGCGGCGCAGAAGAAAGCGTCCGGCGAGCGGGCCGACCTCGAGGCGGGGATGGCCAAGTACTTCGCGACCGAGGCCGCACAGGAGAACGCCCTCGACTGCATGCGCATCCACGGCGGCTACGGCTACTCGCTCGAGTACCGGCCCGAGCGCTACTACCGCGACGCGCCGCTCCTCCTCATCGGCGAGGGCTCGAACGAGATCCAGCAGGTGATCATCGGCAAGCGGCTGCTCGAGCGCCGTTCCGGCTGAGAGCGGGCAGATGGACTTCTCGGTTCCGGACGGGCTGGACGAGATCCGCGGAGCCGTCGGCGAGCTCTGCGCCCGGTTTCCCGGGGAGTACTGGCGTGCTCTCGAGCCGGATCGCTACCCCGAGGAGTTCGTCGCCGCGTTGACGGAGAACGGGTGGCTGGCGGCGCTCATCCCGGAGGAGTTCGGCGGCGCCGGGCTGTCGCTGACGGCGGCCAGCGCGATCCTCGAGGAGGTCAACGCCTCCGGGTGCAACGCCGGGGCATGTCACGCCCAGATGTACACGATGGGCACGATTCTCAGGCACGGCTCAGCGGAGCAGAAGGCCCGGTACCTGCCGAGGATCGCGTCCGGCGAGCTGCGGCTGCAGGCGTTCGGCGTCACGGAGCCGACGGCCGGCTCCGAGACTACGGCGATCTCGACTACAGCACGTCGATCCGACGGCGGCTGGCTCGTGCACGGCCAGAAGATCTGGACCTCGCGGGCGGAGTACTCCGACCTGATGCTGTTGTTGGCACGGACGACGCCCGTCGACCAGGTCTCGAAGAAGACGGAGGGGCTCTCCACGTTCATCGTCGACATGAAGCAAGCGCTCGGGGACGGGACAATGACGATCCGCCCGATCCGGACGATGATGAATCACTCGTCGACGGAGATCTTCCTCGACGGCGTCGCCGTCTCCGAGGACGACCTCGTCGGCGAGGAGGGGAAGGGGTTCCGGTACATCCTCGACGGCATGAACGCCGAGCGCGTGCTCATCGCGGCGGAGTGCATCGGCGACGGCCGCTGGTTCGTCGAGAAGGCGGCGTCTTACGCCTCGGAGCGGGTCGTGTTCGGAAGGCCGATCGGCGCCAACCAGGGTGTGCAGTTCCCGATAGCGCAGGCCCACGCGCAGCTCGAGGCCGCGAATCTCATGCGCTACAAGGCCGCCTGGCTCTACGAGCAGGGCCTGCCGTGCGGAGCGGAGGCGAACATGGCGAAGCTGCTCGCGGCCGAGGCGTCGTGGGCGGCGGCGAACGCGTGCCTCGACACGCACGGTGGCTTCGGCTTCGCCGAGGAGTACGACATCGAGCGGAAGTTCCGCGAAACCCGGCTGTACAAGGTCGCGCCCGTCTCGAACAACCTCATCCTCGCGTACCTCGGCCAGCACGTGCTCGGCATGCCGCGCTCCTACTGAGCCGCCGCACGGTCGAAGGCGCGGAGCGAAGTCTCGAGCGAGTCGCGATCGACGCCGTGGCCGATGAAGACGAGCCGCGAGCGGTGGTCTTCGTCGGGCCAGGAGTCGAGGTGCGCCGGCGGATAGACGGCGTGTTGCACGCAGTTGACGAGCAGAGGGCCCGCGCCGCCGACGTCGAGCAGCCCCTTGATGCGGAGAATCTCTGCGCCACGTGCGTGGAGCAGCATCGTCAGCCAGATCCCGAAGGCCGTCCAGTCGATCGCTCGATCGAGAGTCAGCACGACTGCCTGCGGTCCGTGGGCGCGTCCGTTCGACTCCAGCGGAAGCTCGCGGACGTCGCGGT
>JBOHBA010000199.1:0-2215 GCA_050698095.1 Gaiellaceae bacterium | reverse complement strand
GTAACCCGGAACGCCCAGACGCGGACGAGCACATCGGGCTCGCCCGCCGGCATCGCCTGGAACTCGTCGCCACGCTCGACGAGCTCCCAGCGCCCGGCGTCGAGAAGATCCGCGAGCTTCCCCTCGTACCCGGGTGGGGTCTGATCCGAACGGAGCGTGAAGACGACCTGGCCGCCGCGACACGTGATCCGCACGAGCTCGTCGAGGCACGACGCCGGCGCATGCCCCGTTGTCAGGACACCGCACGCGACGACCGCGTCGTAGTAGCCGCTCACATAGGGAAGCTCGTCGCCGAGCCGCGCCTCGACCAGCTCGCCATAGAGGCCCTTACGCTTTGCCTCCGCAAGCATCGCCGGCGAGAGATCGAGCCCGTCGACGAGTGTGAACCCGTGGTCGAGGAGCGCCGCACCGAGCAGGCCGGTTCCCGCTCCGGCGTCGAGAATCCGCGCGTTGCGCTCGACGAGCCGGCTGCATACCGCGGCGACCGCTCTCGGCGATCGGTAGTCCATCGGACCGGCGAGCTCGTGGTCATAGGAGGTCGCGATTCGCTCGTACTCGGCGCGAAGCTCGTCGAGATCGCGTGCCCCGTACAGGCGGTCCAGATCGACCCTAGGGTACGAAATGGCTACACCCCGCGCGGCGAGCGGTCGTCGAGCGCGACGCGCATGAGGTCGCGAATCGAGACGATGCCGACGACTTTGCCCTCCTCGACGACCGGCAGGTGCCGGAAGCCGCCGTGGATCATGAGCGAGGCGGCGTGATCCGTGGTGTCGGCGGGCTCGATCGTCTCGGGATGCTTCGTCATCCATTCGGAGACCGGCGCCCCTCCGTCATGTCCTGCCGCGACCGCCTTCATGACGTCCCGCTCGGTCAAGATCGCGGCGATCCGCTCACCCTCCAGGAGGACGACCGCGCCCACACCGCGCTCGGCCATCTTCGCCGCCGCCTCGCCAAGCGTCGCCTGCGCCGGGATGGTCAGCAGGCTCCGCGTCATGTGGTCGGCCACGAGCGGCATCCGTCGATTCTAGACTCGTTCGGACAGTGAGCTTGCGAGTGGTGATCGTCGGAGCGGGAGTCCACGGACTCTCGACAGCCATCCATCTCGCTGAGCTCCAGGGAACGGGCGACGGCGTCGTCGTGCTCGACAAGCAACGCGTCGGCGCCGGGGCCAGCGGGATCTCAGGTGGGATCGTCCGCAACTTCTACCTCGCTGCCGAGATGAACGAGATCGTGCGGCGCTCCGTCGAGATCTTCGAGCTCGACCCCAGCTTGTTCGGCTTCCGGCAGGTCGGGTACGTCGCGGTCGTGCCGGAGGCGCAGGCGGAGGAGCTCGAGCGGATCGCCGCGCAGCACACGCAGGTGGGCTACGCCTCGACACTCGTGCAGGGGAAGGAGGCCGTCCGCGCCCACATGGAGTCCGTCTTCCCGGACTGGCGAGCGCAGGGCTCGACAGCGCTGCTGCACGAAGCACGAAGCGGCTGGGCCGACCCGACGGCGACGCTCGCCGCGCTCGAGGGCATGACCCGCGCTGCCGGAGTGGAGATACGGGAAGACGTCGAGGTCACGGAGCTCGACGACGGGGCCGTCGAGACGAGCGTGGGCCGCATCGAGTGCGACGTCGTGGTTCTCGCGCCCGGGCCCTGGGCACGGAACTTCGTGCGCCTGCTCGACCTCGCTGACGAGCTCCCATTTCACTACTGGCAGGTGCGGGAAGGCGAGTACCTCCACGCGAGCGCCACGCTCGACGCTCGCTCGCCGGTCGTCCACCTCGACGCCGACGTGTCGGTAGCAGGGCTTCCCAACCCGTGGGGGATCTACGTCAGGCCGGGTCTCGGAAGGGGCGCAGCCGTCGGTGCGCTCCCGCTTCCGCTCGACCCGGAGTGCGAGATCGATCCCTACGGACCCTCGCATCCGCAGCTGGGGCTCACGACGCGGGAGTTCGACGAGTCGGTGACGCGCGCGATGTCCTGGGCACTCGGCCGCTTCGACGGCGGCTTCGACCGGTGGACGTGCTCGTCATACGGGGCGCAGACGTGCTTCACGCCCGACTCGTACCCCGTCGTCGACTTCCTGCGCGAGGGCGTCTACGCCGTCCTCGACTCGAACCACGGCTTCAAGATGCTCGCGCTCGGGAAGCTCGCGGCGGCCGAGATCCTCGGACGCACTCAGCCGGAGCTCGACACATTCCGGCTCTCGAGGTTCGCTGCCGGCGCAC
>JBOHBA010000198.1:0-4656 GCA_050698095.1 Gaiellaceae bacterium | reverse complement strand
TCTTCCGGTACCAGCCCACGGGCACGGGCGACCACTGGGAGTACACCGACACCGTGATGCTGTGCCAGGGGCAGCGCGGCGTGCTCGAGATCGAGTTCGCGGGAACCGGGCTGCACATGTTCCATGCACATCAGTCGGAGTTCGCCGAGCTCGGCTGGATGGGGTTCTTCGAGGTCGTCGCTTGATGGAAGCCGGCTCGGCGACCGCTCGCGGGCGCATGGGATGGCGGCTGTGGGCAGTCGTCCCGGTGTTGCTGCTGGCGCTCGCGGTCGGCATCGTCGTCACATCGAGCTCCTCCCTCGTCGATCTCGTGGGGACGAACCCGCCTCCAGCCGACGAGTTCGACGTCCGGCGGGTCGAGTTCTCGCCCGGCGAGATCCGGATCACGGTCCGCAACCCACAGCGCGACGAGCTGACGATCGCGAACGTCAACGTCGACGACGCGATCGTCCCATACACGGTCGACGGCCCGACGACGCTCGGACGCCTGCGCTCGAGCACGATCGTCGTTCCGTTCGACTGGGTCGAGGACGATCCGATCACGGTCGGCGTGACATCCTCGACCGGCATCGAGACCGTGGAGGAGATCCCTGCTGCGGTCGAGACGCCGACGCCCTCCGCCCAAGGCTTTCTGGGCTATGGGCTGATCGGCGTGCTGGTCGGAGTACTTCCCGTCGCGCTCGGGCTCCTCTGGCTCCCGGCTCTGCGCCAGGCGGGCCCGGCCTGGCTCTCCGCCTTCATGGCCTTCACGGCCGGACTGCTCTCGTTCCTCGGCGTGGAGGCGCTCGCAGAGTCGTTCGAGCTCCAAGCCGTGTTGCCGTCCGCGCTCGGCGGCACCGGCCTCGTCCTCCTCGGCGTCGCGCTCAGCTTCCTCGGAATGACCGCGCTCGCCGGCAGGCTGACCGGAGGCGCCGCGGCGACAGGGCTTGCGCTCGCCGTGCTCGTCGCGGTCGGCATCGGCCTCCACAATCTCGGTGAGGGCCTCGCTATCGGGGCCTCGTTCGCACTCGGCGAGCTGCAGCTCGGGACCTTCCTGATCGTCGGCTTCATGATTCACAACATCACGGAAGGCCTCGGAATCGCGGCGCCGGTCGCGAAGGTACGTGTGACGATCCTCACGCTGGTCGCACTCGCGCTCGTCGCTGGCGCTCCGACGGTCCTCGGAGCATGGATCGGGGGCTATACGTCGAGCGACGTCCTCGGCGCGCTCTTCTTCGCGATCGCGGCCGGCGCGGCATTCCAGGTCGTGGTCGAGGTCGGCCGCTTCGTCGCGCGACAGGCTCCGGGCGGGCTTCGCTCGGGCTACGCAATCGTCGGCTTCCTCGCCGGGATCACCACGATGTTCGTCACGGGCATCCTCGCCGGCTGAACTGGGAATTAACCCGGGCTAACCCGAGGTTCACGCCTCGGGCTCTATAACGGAACGGCATGTCCGCGCTCCGCCCTCTCCGATCCTTCGTCGCGCTCCTCGTGTCAGCGGTTCTCGGTGGGGTCGTCGCAGTCGGAGCCGTGGCGTTGCTCGGCGGGCTCGAAGGCGACACGACCGTAATCACCGAGACCGCTGCGACGGCGAATCCGCCGCTTGCGTCGCCCCCGAAGGCGATGAGCGTGAACGAGATCTACGAGCGCGCGGCATCGGGGGTTGTCCGCATCAACGCGTCGAGCGACTCCGCCTCGGCAGATCCGCTCGTTGTGCCCGGTCCGTTGCCCAGCACGCCACCGCAGGGGGCGCTCGGATCGGGATTCGTGATCGACAAGGCCGGTCACATCGTCACGAACTACCACGTCGTGCGGGGTGCAACCGACGTGACCGTGAGCTTCTCGAACCGCGACACGGTCAAGGCTGAGGTCGTCGGCACCGACCCCTCGACCGATCTCGCGCTCCTCCGCGTCGATACGGCCGCGGGCGCGCTGACCCCCCTCTCGCTCGGCAACTCGGACGAGCTCCGGGTCGGAGATCCAGTCGTGGCGATCGGAAACCCGTTCGGGCTCGACAGGACCGCTACCTCGGGGATCGTGAGCGCGCTCCAGCGTCTGATCACGGCGCCTAACAGCTTCACCATCGACCACGTCATCCAGACGGACGCGCCGATAAACCACGGCAACTCGGGCGGCCCGCTGCTCAACTCCCGCGGGCAGGTCATCGGCGTGAACACGCAGATCGAGACCGGGGACGTCGCGTCGGGCAACGTCGGTATCGGTTTCGCCGTTCCCTCCAACACGGTGAAGGACGCCGTCGCCCAGATCATGCGAACGGGACGGGTCGACCATGCGTACCTCGGGATCGCCGGACATGAGATCAACGCGGACGTAGCCGGCACATACAACCTCCCGGTCGACAAAGGCGTTGTCGTCGAGTCGGTCAGGAGCGGAAGCGGCGCCGCGAAGGCCGGACTGCAGAGCGGCGAGACGCAGGTCGTCGTCGCCGGTGAGACGTTCGTCCTCGGCGGTGACATCATCGTCGCTCTCGACGGCAAGCAGATTTCCTCCATTGATCACCTCCGCGACGCGATCGCAGGCCACAAGCCGGGCGACAAGGTCTTGCTCACGATCTTCCGCGACGCGAAGAAGACGAGCGTGAACGTCACGCTCGGGCGGCAGCCTCCCTCCCCCCAGGGCTAGCCGTCTCAGGCCCCGGCATGCCGGGGCCTGAACTACCCTCGGCTGGGGTCCGATCGCCTGCCCGGACCCCTGCCGACCCCTTCTCACGGACTCTCGAAAGCGGACGGATTCGCGGCGAGCGCATCGTCTGTGAGCCGGTAGCCCTGCTCGATCAGCGAGCGCTTTGCCTTGTTGGGCCAGGGTCGATCGCTTCGGAAGGTCGGATCGAGTCGATCTTCGCCGGGGCTCGATCGGACGATGAGTGTCGGAACGTGCCGGTCGTGGCGGAATGGGAAGCGCGCCGCGTTGAAGCGCTTCTCGAGCTCCTCGCGAAGACGTCGACGCCGCCGTGCCGGCGCCGCCGCGACGGCAGCGACGACGACATCTTCGCGGAGCCGGGTGAGCTCGGCGACAGAGGTCTCGCGCTCCGCCGCGAGACGCTCCTCGAGCACCGCGTTGCGGGCGAATGCGACCCGCATGAGTCGCACGATCAGCTCGCCGTAGTGGGCGGGCTCCCCGCGCGCCGCGCGCTCCTGCGCGAGCCGGATCTCGGCCAGGAGAGCGCGGGCGGGCGGAACGGCGCGAAACCGCTCCAGCCGCTCCCGCGTTCGCTCCAGATAGCCGACATCGGTAAGCAGGTAGCTAGGGACGTAGCGAAACGCCGCAATCGCGGCGACGTCCGGGTTCCGATAGGCATGCTCGAAGGGGAAGTTCCGCACCCAGCCGCCGTCCGTCGCAATGACGCCGTCGACGGAAACGGGAAGCACGAGACCGCTGATCGCTGCAGACGCGAGGATTGCTCGACCCATCGCTTCCGGCTCCGTCGAGTGTGAGGGATACCGGAGCTCGAAGTCTCGGGCCTCGTCCGCGTCCGGGTGGTCGCTGACATCGGTAGCGAAGACGACCAGCTCGATCTCGACCGCGGCGAGCGCGGCGCCGATCTCCCGAGGCTCGCCGATCCGCGCAGCGATGGTCGCCGGGAGTGTGTAGTCGTGGAGACCTCCGGGGAACTGCCACACAGGACGCGGTCTGAACGCATCCTCGGGCTGGAGCCCGAGCAGGAACTCCTCGAGATCGTCCAGCCGGTCGAGCGCGGCCATCGAGCCGGCCAGCGCACCGGCCGACGTCCCGTAGATCCAGCCCACCCGTGCCCAGAACGGATCCGCGCGAAGTCGTTTGAGGAAGCCGAGCTCGAGAAGGACGCCGTTGATGCCGCCGCCCGAGAGAACGACCGCGGCGTCTCGTGAGGCCCGCATCTGCACGAGGCTATTGTGCCCCCGTGGAGTCGGAGCTTCGTCCTAGATGGGGCGCGGTGCTGTCGGACACCGGCCTCGAGACGGACGAGGAGCTGTGGGAGGACGGCGGCACCGCGGACCACGCCGGCTGGTACTGCATCCGCACGGATCCCTTTCCCTGCCCGGCGGAGGGCTGCACATTCGTCGCCGACTTCATGACCGCGGCCCATCTCGTCCTCGTGTGGGAGGAGCGCGACGACCCGAATCTCCTGTGGCACGCGCAGCGCGCGAAGGAAGTCGGCAGGAACCCTCGAGTCGTCGGATACGAGACCGGCTTCGGGCCGAGCGCCTCCTACTACGCCTGGGAGGCAGCGGGCCGGCCGGTGCACGGCGTGCGGAAGCGCTAGACACCTCCGTTTGATCTACAGAGGTGCGTTAGACACCTGTAAAAGCCGTTAGAGGGTGTTGCGCTCGCACGTCGCCGACGGTAGCTTTGCCAGCGTGGAACCGAGCTTTCAACCCGCCGGACGCCCACCGGCCCCACCGCCGCTCGATCTGGTGCAGGACTTCGTCAACACCGAGATACCCGAGTGGGCCCGGGACGACATCGCAAGACCGGAGCAGCTCGAGAGCTGGCTTCGTGCCCGTTCGCTCCTCGATCTCGATGAGACGGTCGATGCCGCTGCATTCGTCGCGGCGCGGGAGCTGCGGACCGCGCTGCGGGCGCTCGCGCTCACGAACAATGTCGGCGGCGCCTTCGAGCCGGGCGCTCGCGACGTCGTCGCGCGTGCCGTCTCGGGCCTCCAGCTCGACATAGAGG
>JBOHBA010000197.1:0-10245 GCA_050698095.1 Gaiellaceae bacterium | reverse complement strand
GACCCACTCACGCCGCCAGGATCTGGCCGGCATCAAGCGAGACGATCCGCAGCTCCGGGCCGGGACGATGCAGGAAGCTCGAGACGACCAGCAGCTCGTCCGCGTCGTGGGGCGCAAGCGACGACTCGGTGCGGGCCACCTCCGCCAGACCGGCCTCGACCTCGAGCATTCCGGCGTGGCCGCACGCGAGCGTGCGCGCCGTCACCTTCCCGCCCGCAACGAAGAACGCACGTTTGAAGCCGTGCTTCCGCGCGGGCGCCAGCACGCACATCCTCGCACTGCGCAGCCGCTCGAGCTCGGCGACGCGCGCGACGACCTCCTCCAACGCGGCAAGACGGTCGCGCAGGCGCGCGGCGTCCTCGAAGCGCAGGTCTCGCGCGAGCCGGCGCATTCTCGCGCGGAGCGGCGGCAACGCCGACGCGAGGTTCCCGCCGTCGAACCCGTCGAGCGCGCGTGATGCGAGCTGCGCCCTGCGCTTGCTCGAGATCGGACCGAACGGGCCGGGCTCGGATACGACTGTCCACTTCTTCACGTGCCGCGCCAGGTAGACGTAGCGGTCGGGTCGCCCCGCTCGCGCATTCGCAGGCGGGCGAAGCTCGCGAATGAGTCGAAGCTCCTCGAGCGCGGCCTCGAGCTCCGAACCGAGCTCACGCCACTCCACGCGCTCGAGCGCGCCGAGCGCTGCCTCGACGGCAGGCCGCTGCCGATCGCCCGAGAAGTACGACCGCAGCCGAGCACGAAGGTTCCGGGCCTTGCCGATGTAGAGCACGGTCTCGTTTCGATCGCGGAAGATGTAGACACCAGGAGTCGCCGGCGCGCCCGCAATGAGCGACCGCTTCGAGTGCAGGCGGCGCGCCCGCGGCGCGGCCAGCTCGACGACGTCGGTGATCGTTCGAGCGCCGCGCTCCTGCGCGAGGCCGAGGAGCGCGATGAGGATCTCCGCGGTGGCGAGCGCGTCAGGCAACGCCCGATGACACGGCTGCCAGGTCGTCCCGAAGAAGTGCGCGAGCTGCTGGAGCGAGAAGCGCTCGCTTCGCCGATGGAGGAGCCGCCTCGCGAGCCACACCGTGTCCACGACAGCCGCCGCGACGCGCTGCCCGGTGAGCCGCTCGACCGCTCGATCGAGGAACCCGACGTCGAACCGGGCATTGTGCGCGACGAGCGGCGCGTCACCTGCGAACCCGAGGAAGTGCCGAACGGCGTGCTCGGTGCGCGGTGCGCGCCGGAGCTCGCCGGCCGTGATTCCAGTCAGGGCCGTAATGGCCGTCGGGAGTATCACGCCCGGGTTGACGAGCGTCTCGAATGTCTCTTCGATGGCCAGTGCGCGAACGCGGACGGCGCCGATCTCGCACACGCGGTCACGACTCGCCGAGAGGCCGGTCGTCTCGAGATCGAAGACGACGAGCTCGGCGTCCTCGATCGCCGTCTCGCTCGCTCGATCGCCGGCGAGCCCGACTCGCGTGCCGAGCCAGGCCAGCCGGGCGTCGCCGTCGACGACGTCTGCAAGCAGGCTGCGAGCAAGCGTCGCGGGCGCGTGCTCGAGGGCGAACAGGACGCGGGCCGCCTCCTCTGCGGTTACGGCTCCTCTGCGCGCCTCCACGAGCTCGACCAACCGGTCGGCCGCATCGAACGTGAGTTGCACTCGCCTGAGAGTATACGAACATATGTTCGTGCACAACGTGCGGGTGAACGCACGGGTGTCAGACACCGAGTCGTGTCAAGAGGAGCTTGCGCCAGATCTGCGCCGATCACCCCACAACCCGTACCTCATTTGCAGCGGAAACTCATCATCGACCGAGGAGTTCCCACAGCCGCGGGGGTACGCCCGGCCGAAGCGGTGTCTGACACCCCGCCAGGAGCGATTCTCGAGACCAACGGAAAGGGCCGCGCGAGGCGGCCCTTTCGCAAACCTGATCTCGAGTCGAGCTAACCCTTGACCGCAGCCTTGAGCGAGCTGCCCGCGGAAAACTTGGGAACCGTCGTCGCCGCGATCTGAACCTTCGCGCCCGTGCGCGGATTGACGCCCATGCGCGCGGCGCGCGCCGAGGTCGAGAACTTGCCGAAGCCGGTAAACGTGACCGCATCGCCACTCTTGAGCGCAGATGTGATGGTGTCGAGCACGGCGTCGACGGCAACGCCGGCATCACGCTTGGACATGCCGGCCCGATCGGCTACGGCGTCCACGAAATCCTGCTTGGTCACTGCTCTCCTCCTAACGTTGATGTTCTCGCTGGGAACCGACGGGAGCCTAACACCCCATCGGATTTGGCTCAACCATGCTGTTTTGCGGCGGTTTTCCGCATTTCGACAAGCTCGCTCGCACGAAAGAGCGCCCGGAGTCGCACGCCGAGACGCGCGAGAGCGTCGGAGCCACCCTCTTCACGATCGACGACACAGACGGCGTTACGCACGACGAGCCCCTCGTCTCGAAGAGCCGACACCGCCTCGGCCAAAGCGCCACCGGACGTGACGACGTCCTCGAGCAGGCACACCACGTCGCCCCGCACGAACGGCCCCTCGATCCGTTTAGCCGTGCCGTATTCCTTGGTCTCACCGCGGACGATGATGAACGGTAGGTCGGACGCCATCGCCGCCGACGCTGCCAACGCGACGGCGCCGAGCGCCGGCCCGGCGAGCCGGACCGCCTCGGGCTCGTGCTCGCGCGCCACGTCCGCGAGACGCTCACCGAGCGCGCGCAGGATTGCCGGCTCCGTCTCGAAGCGGTACTTGTCGAGGTACCAGGACGAGCGACGCCCGGAGCGCAGTACGAAGTCGCCTTCGAGAAGAGCTCGATCGACGAGGAGCGCTCCGAGCTCGTCGTGCGTCACGGCCGCAGCGTCGTGCGTGCGATCGAGGCAAGCCGCTCGAACCCCGGCGACCCGGGCTCGAGCACGATCGACGAGCCGTCGGCGTAGGAGACACCGGCCCGGTCGTGTGCCCCCGAAGGAGCCGCGAAGCGCCGCCAAGCCCAGATCGCCAGACCAACGAGCACGGCGAGACGAACGAGTGCCCTCATTCGTCGGCGCCCCGCGCCCGCGGTGCCGGTCGCCGCTTCTTCCCAGGCTCTCTGTCCGCGATCCCTTGGAGGCACGTCCGCAGGTCGTACACGACGAGACCCGAGGTCGGATCCGGCCCGGTCGTCGCGGCAATCGTCCGGCCACCGTCGCGGAGGACGAAGACTGCGCCCGCGTCCAGCTCGATCTCGACGCGGGTTACCTCCTGAGGACGGCTGTTGAGCTCGAACGCCGCAGCGACGAGCTCGAGTGCGGAGCTCGCGAGCGCCGCTGCGCCTGCGGCGTCCTCGTGCGTCGACGCGAGCAGCGCTCCATCGGCACCGAGCGCGACAGCCGACTCGATCTGGGAGGAGAGCTCCACCAGCTCCCGCAGGGCCTGTTCCGCGTCCATCGCTGCGCGACGCTACCACTCGTGCGCTCTACAGCAAGTCGAGAAAGGCTTCGATCTCACCTAACCGCTGAAAGCCGAGGCGCTCGAGTACAGGGCGCGACCGCGGCCCGGCCTCGACCGCAAGGAGCGGCGTGCCCCGCCGGACCGCCTCCTCCCAGCGCGCACGCACGAGCGCCCGGTAGGCACCGCGCCCGCGCGCCTCGGGGAGAGTGGCCGCACCTCCGAGGAAGACACCCACTCGAGCGACGAGCGCAGTCGCCGCCGCGATCGGCTCGCCGCCCACGCACGCGACGAACTGGAGGACGTGATCCTCGGTCTGGTACGAGACCCAACGCTGATCGAGCGTCGCGTCCCAGGCGGCACGATCCTCCTCAGGCGTCTCGAAGGCGACGGCGTAGACGTCGTCGCACGCACGAAAGTCGTCCAGAGTCTCGACGACACGCGTTTCGACGCCGGTCGGAGGTGGAGGCGGTGGCGAGGTAAGGACGAGCGCTGCGGCCAAGCGGGCGAACGGAGGCTCGTCGGCCCACACGAGCCCGGCCTCGAGAAGACGCTCCGCGAGATCCTCCGGCGTAGCCTCCGGGCCGACCGACCACTCGATCTTCGTCCGTCCGCGCTCGCGCGCGAACGAGCGAGCCGCCTCGATCGCCGAGCCGACGCCCTCGGGTTCGAGCCTCTGCTTGCCGACGCTGATCCAGGACGGGGTCACGAAGTAGCGGACGCCGCTGCCCTCGATCCGCTCGAAGGGAGGCTTCGGAGCGGGCAGATAATCGCTCGGATGGAGGGCGAAGAGGCGTTGCTCGGGCGGAAGCTCCACCGCGGCTCGTAGCGCCTGTGCTGCGTGAGCCCGGGCCGAGTGCTCCGCCTTCCAGTCGTTCCCGAGCTCGGCGACGGTCCTCGACTCGCCCTTCGGAACGAAGATCGGGTCGTAGCCGAAACCCTCGTCGCCACGCGGCGCGAGGGCGACCGTCCCCTCGAGCGTCCCGCGCGCGGCGTGCTCGGAGCCGTCCGGACCGATCGCGACGAGCTGGCACACGTACCGTGCGCGCCGATCTGCGACACCGTCCAGCTCTGCCAGCAAGTCCTCGATGTGTCGCGCCGTCCAGCGCGCGGAGTGGATCCCGGGTCGACCGCCAAGCGCAGCGACCTCGATGCCGGCGTCCTCGCCGGCAACCCAGTCCGTGGGAGCCGCGTGTGCCCGACCGTGCCTCGCTTTGATCCGGGCGTTGTCCAGGAACGTCGCGCCGTCCTCGACCGGCTCGTCGGATGTTTCCAGCGGCTCGACGTCCCAGCCCGGTAACGCTGCGCGCAGCTCGCGAAGCTTGTTCTCGTTGCCGGACGCCAGCATCAGGGTCGGACGTGATGTGCTTCGGCGAGATATGTCTCGCCCCTACGGCGCCGGTGCGGCTGCGGCCTCTGCTTGTGCCGCGGTGAGCTCGTCGATTCCGCCGGCAGCGAGGTCGAGCAGCGAGTCGAGCAGCTCCCGGGAGAACGGATCGCGCTCGGCCGTCGCCTGCACCTCGACGAGCCGCCCGTCGCCTGTCATCACGACGTTCATGTCGGTCTCCGCCCCAGAGTCCTCCGCGTAGTCGAGATCGAGCAGGGCCTCGCCGGCGACGATGCCGACCGAGACCGCCGCGATCGAGCCGGTGAGCGCTTTCGAGAGTCCGAAGCGCTCGAGCGCCCTTCTTGCCGCGATCCACGCGCCCGTGATCGACGCGCAGCGAGTGCCGCCGTCCGCCTGTAGTACGTCGCAGTCGAGCCAGAGCGTCCGCTCGCCGAGCGCCTCGAAGTCGCACACCGAGCGCAGCGCGCGACCGATGAGACGCTGGATCTCGACCGTCCGCCCATCAGGGCGTCCCCGCGATGCCGCACGCTGCGTGCGCTCGCCGGTGGCCGCCGGGAGCATCGCGTACTCGGCCGTCATCCAGCCGCGTCCGCTGCGGTGGAGCCAGCGCGGAACGCCTTCTTCCACCGTTGCCGTGCAAAGCACGAGGGTCTTGCCCTGGCCGTACAGGACGCAACCATGCGGCTGCTCGAGGTAGTCCGTCTCGATGTCGAGCGGGCGGAGCTCGTCAGCTCTTCTGCCGTCGACTCTCACGCTGCCGCCGCCTCGAGCGTCGAGACCTCGACGCGCTCGGCAGCGTCGATCGGGAGCTGCAGGAACCTGCGGCCCATCTCGCGGAAGAGCGCAGGATCGCCCGTGGTCAGGAAGCGGTAGGAGCCTTCGCGCGACTCGGTGTTCTCGATCCCCTTGCGTTCGAGCGTCTCGGCGACCTCCCGCGCGGTCTCGTCCGCGGAGAACACGAGCGTGACTCCACGCCCGAACACGCGCTGGAAGATCGGGCGGATCAGCGGGTAGTGGGTGCACCCGAGGATGACCGTGTCCGCTCCGGCCTCCTTCAGCGGCGCCGCGTACTCGCGGACCGCAGCCGCGGTCTCCTCGCCGAACGGATCGTCGCCCTCGATCAGCGGTACCAGACGCGGACAGGCGACGGCCACGATCTCGGCGCCCGCGTCGAGGGCGCGCACGAGATCCGGGTAACGCCCACTCGCGACGGTCGCCTCGGTGGCGAGCAGCCCAATGCGGCGATTGCGCGTCGCGAGCACGGCCGCGTGAGCTTCCGGCGCGAGCACGCCGATCACCGGCACCGAGAGCTGGCGCTGAAGCGCGGGAAGCGCCGCCGCCGTCGCGGAGTTGCACGCTGCAACGATCAGCTTCACCCCCTGTTGTTCGAGGTAGGCGGCGATCTCCGCCGCGAAACGCCTGATCTCGTCGAGCGGACGCGGGCCGTAGGGGAGCCTCGCGCCGTCGCCGAGGTAGACGAAGTCCTCGTGCGGAAGGGTGACGAGGCACTCGTGCAGGACGGTGAGGCCGCCCATCCCTGAGTCGAAGACGCCGATCGGGCGGGAATCCATGAGGGCGGAGTGTAGGGCGAAGCGGGGTCAGACCCCGGGGCATGTCCGCAACGGCGAAGGGACTGCTCGCCAGAGCGCGATAGTCTTTCGGCGTGCGCACGTACGCCATCTGGGGCACGGCGACATCGCCGGCTCACGAAGAGTGGGTGCGATCCGTCGGAGCGCAGTTCGAGAAGGACGACTTCAGGCTCGTCGACGACGTCGCAGATGCCGACTTCGTCCTCAACATGTTCGACGCCGCCGACCCGAAGGCGTTTCGTCGCGCCTCTCGCGGAACCTATTCGGCGGCGTTCTACGAGCTTCCTGACGCTCCCGAGGACGCGCTCAAGGAGAGCTACCCGATGCTCGTGCGCACCCTCTCGAACGTCGTCCTCCTCCGCGTCCCCGGTAAGGGCGTCTGGTTCACCACCATGGAGCGTGGCACGTATCACGTGCCGGACGATCCAATCGAGATCTATGCCCGCCTCGAGCCGCTCGCCACGTCGCGGCTCGTGATCGACAACGAGTGGATCCCCGACCTCGAGCCCGAGCTCTGGGACGGGGACGACATCACCGCGGACATCGGCGAGGCCGGCCGCCGCCTCGACGAGCTGGATCTGCTGCCTTCGCCGTTTCCCGTCGAGGAGTACCTGTCCGGGCGCGACCTCCGCCACGTCATGCGGCTCTACAGCGTGGGCGGACTCTCCTACGGCAACCTGTCCGCCAGGAAGGACGAGACCCGTTTCTGGATGAGCGCGAGCGGCGTCGACAAGTCGCAGCTCGAGACGGTCGGACGCGACTTCCTCATGGTCAAGGACTTCGACGACGACCGCGGCGTGATCGTGTTGAGCGTGCCCCCGGGAATCGAGCCGCGCCGTGTCTCGGTCGACGCGATCGAGCACTGGATGATCTACCAGGCGCACCCGGACGTGGGCGCGATTCTCCATGTCCACGCCTGGATGGAGGACATCGCCGCAACCGACGTGAACTACCCGTGCGGAACCCAGGAGCTCGCGATCGCGGTCGCGGACCTGGTCGCGCTCGAGCCCGATCCGGCACACGCGGTGATCGGCCTGCGGAACCATGGAATCACCTGCACGGGCGAGAGCCTTGCGGAGATCCTCGATCGGGTCGCACCGAAGGTTCTCCGTCAGGTTCCGATGACATGACACTTCGCCCTTGGGGGCGAAGTGTCTAGGTGCGAAGCCTAAGGCCCGTCAACACCGCTAGAGCCGGCGCGATCAGGACATCGTTTGCGAGGCACCAGACGCAGATGGCGTCGATGACGAACAGCTGTATCACGAGCAGATAGACGCCGAAGAGCAGTCCGACCAAGGACAGGGCAGCCGCCGTCAGCCGCGCACCGGGCGCATCCCACGCGATCAGCGCGAGAATCGTCCCGCACGCCGCGAGGCCGAGGACGGCGACCGGGAGGCCGGCGATCGCCGCGTACTCCGACTCCTGCACCTTCTCGCAGCTTCCACCGACGACGCACACGGCAGCGCCGTCTGCGTAGTGGACCCAGCTGAGGTAGCCGGCGATCGCCATACCGACAAGCGCGACGATCGACGCCGCTCGGCGTAGCGCGGGGTCGCTCAACCTCCGAGAGCGTCGTCGAGCGCTGCCCTGATGTCCCCGATGTCCGCGACCTGGATGAGGGACGGCTCGCCGTCACCGACCTTGACGAGAAATGTCGGCGTGCCTGGGATGCCCGCCGCGCCGCCCTCGGCTTCGGCATCCTCGGCCTCCTTCGTGATGCCGTCGCTCGCGGCGTCGACGAAGAGCTTCTCGACGTCGAGCCCGGGAATCTGGCTTGCGACCTCGCGCACGAGCTCGTCGGTCACCCAACCGCTGTTCTCACGACCCTGGTTGCGATAGAGAGCCTCCTGCAGCTGCCACAGCCTGTCCTGCAGACCGGCCGCGTAGACGAAACGAAGCGCCTTCACCGAGTCGGAACCGATGAACGGGAACCCGCGGTACTCCATCGCAACTCGCGAGGACTTCACGTACTCGTCCACGAGGGCGGGGAACATGTTCTCGGAGTAGAAGCGACACGCAGGGCACTGCGGGTCCGCGTACTCGATCAATGTCACACTCGCGGCCGAAGCGCCGAGCACGCGATCGTCCTGTGGGATTCCGGCAAGATCGATGCCCGGCATGGGGGTCGGCGAGGGTGTTCCACCGTCGCTTCGGAACACCAGCGCGACGACGATCAGGGCCACGGCGGCCCCTGCCGCGCCGGCAAATGCGAGAACTACGGCCACCCGAGACGGGCGGGAGCTCGAACCGGGCCTCATCGCCATCGCCCCAGTCTGCCAGCGCGAATACACCACCCGTTACACCCCCGGACGAATGGCCGTCCCTCGAACGAGGGAGTAGCTTCGTGGCCATGATCGAACTAGCCACGGAGAGGAAGACGGCCCCCATCACGCCGCGCCAGCGTGAGGTCGTCGCACTGATCGCAGCGGGATGCTCGAATGACGAGGTCGGAGCGCGGCTCGGGATCTCCCCCAGGACGGCCAAGGCACATTGCGACGTGCTTCGCCAGAAGCTCGGCGTGCGACGCCGACGCCAGATTCCGATCGCGTTTCGCCTGATCACGGGCGAGGACCCGCTGTCTGCGGGGCGCCGCTGGTCATTTGCGGTCCGGCTCCCCCGCTGACCCAGGGGCGCCCGTGGCTGCAAATCGCAGGCGCGGGCGCCCCATCGATGTGGGAGGGGGTGTTAGGGTCGGTGCTCCGATCTCGGGGAAATCGGTCAGGGGATGGCGACGTCGGCAACAGTTCCAGAGGTCCGCGCTCTCAAGCGCCACAGGGTCGTCGAGCGGCCGCGACTGTTCGCGCTGCTCGACGAGTCGGAGGCGCGTGTGCGGACGCTAGTTGCCCCCGCCGGATACGGGAAGTCCACGCTCGCCGAGCAGTGGATCAGGCTAGGCGGGCGTCGTGGAGTGTGGTACACGGCGCGCTCGGCATCCACCGACGTCGCCGGGCTCGCCCTCGGACTGGCTCGCACGTGTGTGACTCTCGTCGACGGCTGCGATGAACGGCTTCGCGAGCATCTCCGCGCCCTTCCAGCGGCAGCGGAGAACGTCGACACGCTGGCCGAGATTCTCGGGGAGGATCTCGGCGCATGGCCGGAGGGAGCGTGGCTAGTCATCGACGACTACCACGAGATCGCGGCGGAGCCGAAAGCTGAGCGCTTCATCTCGTCGCTCCTGGCCGCTGCGCCCATCCGGCTCCTGATCGCGAGTCGTCAGCGTCCTGCGTGGGTCTCGGCGAAGAAGATCATGTACGGAGACGTTCTCGAGCTCAACCAGACCGCGCTGGCCATGGACACTCATGAGGCCGCCGACGTCCTGGTCGATCGGAGCGCCTCCTCGGCGTCGGGTCTGGTCTCTCTGGCCAACGGTTGGCCGGCCGTCATCGGGTTGGCGAGCGTGTCGTTCGCCGAGATCGAGAGCGACACCACCCCGGTCCCCGAGTCGCTCTATCGCTTCTTCGCCGAAGAGGTATTCAGCGCGCTCGGCGTGGACGTGCAGCAGGGTCTGACCACGCTCTCGGTCGCACCGATACTCGATCGCGAGCTCGCGAGTGGTTTGCTCGGGCTCGAGATAGCCGACTCCGTGTGCTCCGCGGCGCTGGACGCCGGGATCCTCGTCGAGCGCGGCGCGCTGCTGGAGCTCCATCCACTCGCAAGGGCGTTCCTTGCCGCGCGCTGCGAGCAGCTCGGACTGCTCCCTGCAGACGGGGCTGTAGCTGCATGCCTCGACATTTACCGGGGTCGGCGGGAGTGGGACGCGGCATTCGACGTGATCGTGCGGTCAGGGCCCCTTCGTGAGCTGGAGCCGCTGATGCGCTCAGCGCTCGACGAGCTTCTCGACGCCGGGCGCCTTCCGACGCTCCAGAAGTGGTGTCAGTTCGCGGCGGATGCGGATCTCGAAGA
>JBOHBA010000196.1:0-2252 GCA_050698095.1 Gaiellaceae bacterium | reverse complement strand
GAGCACCTCCGCGGCCTCCTCGGGCTCGAGCTCGCCGAGCTCCGCGGCCTCCTCTGGGAAGAGGGCGCGCGCCTTCAGCTCGAGCAGCGCCGAGATCAGCACGAGAAACTCGCCGCACACCTCGAGGTCCAGCTCGTCCCGCTCGGCCATGAGCTCGACGAAGGAGAGGACGATCGCGGCGATGTCGATGTCGCGCGGCTCGAGCTCCTCCTTCAGCAGAAGTGTCAGGAGCAGGTCGAACGGGCCCTCGAACGCGTCGAGGTCGAGCGCAAGCTCACGCACCGAGGTCGCGGGCACAGGCTGAGGCTAGCCGCGGCCTCGGACGCGCCTACCGTCGGCGAAGCGACCCGGCGACGGCCAACGCTTCGTCGCGCGAGAAGCCGCCTTCGAGCCGATACGTCACGCCGCCCGCTTCCCAGACGAGGACGTTGCGCGCAAGGCGAACGGTCTCCTCGATCACATTGCCGAACTCGTCCAGAAGCAGCAGGAGATGGGGAGCCCCGTCGAGGAAGTAGCCGCGAGTACCGTCGACTATCACTTCTTCGACCCGTGTTTCGGGCGACGCGAGCTTCTTGAGGATGAGCGGCGCATCGACCGCGACCCCCGGCATCTGAGCTACGAGCAGCCGTACGTCCGTGGGCGTTCCGTAGAGAAACCACACCGTTCCGCGCACACCGAGGTAGACGCGATCCGGCGGCGTGTCGAGCTCCCGGAGCTCGAACTCCGCGTCTCGGTGAGCCTGCTCGAGGGTCACGCTTCTGCCGAGCGCCAGATCGAGAGGGAGTGCGGCCGGCGCGGGCACCAGCTCCGGAAGCTCGTCCACGAGCTCGATCTGCTCATTGCCTATGCGCAGAACTCGGAAGAGCGCCGAGCGCGCATCGGGAATCGCGAGGGTCGCGACCAGCGCAGCGAGGACGGCCGCGGCAAGCGCGAGCACCCATCGTCGCGGACGCGGACGAGCAGCCCGACGCGGCTCGATCCGCTCGAGGACGATCGCGACGAGATCCGGAGGCTCAGGAACCTCGAGCTCGCGGCCGAGCTCGATCAGTGATCGCTCGAGCCCGTTCACGGCTCCACCTCCAGCTCCCGCCTCAGCCGAACGAGGGCCCGCGCCGTCCGCGACTTGACGGTGCCGCGGCGTACGTCGAGGGCCGCGGCGGTCTCGTCTTCCGAGAGCTCGAGGAAGTAGCGACAGGTGAGCGTGTCGCGATCGCGCTCGTCGAGCCGGAGAACGGCTGCGAGCAACTCCATGCGCTGCTCATCCCCGAGCACGGCCCCCTCCGGAGACGGGGCCGCGTCTTCCGGAGGATGGGCCGCTCTCGAGCGCAGCCGAAGCGCCTCCTGCCTACCCGCAGAGCGACGCCGGTTGTGTGCCTCGTTGGCCACGATGCGAAGGAGCCACGGCCTGAACGGCGCCCCTCTGCGGAAGCGGGGCAGAGCCGCCCACGCCTTGACGAAGCCGACCTGAACGGCGTCCTCCGCGTCCGCGGCCGATCCCGTCAACAGATACGCGGTTCGGAAAGCCATGTTCTGATGCATGCGCACGAGCTCCTCGAACGCGCGCTCGTCGCCGCGCCTGGCGCGTTCTGCGAGCGCGACGTCGTCGGGCGGCCGGCCCTCCACCGCCCTGTTGTACACCGATCGGGCGGTGGAGGTTCCACGAAGCGCCCTAGCTCGATGCGGGTGTGAGCCTCCTGAAGCGCCGGATCCCGAATGCGGCCGCGGCGGCGAGCGCGACGGCAAGGGCGGCGGCGCCGATCGGCAGAGCCGGAAACGACCCCGGGTCGCTGCCCGTGCCCGCGCCGATCGAAACCGGCCCGTACGACACTCTGGAGTCGCCGAAGCCGCTGTCGATCGTAACCCTCCAGTCGCCGGACGCCGGGAACACGACGTCTACCTCGTACTCGCCTGCTCTGGACGTCGGCCGAGCCGTGAAGTTCTTCGACTGTCCCGATGTCGTCTCGTCGATGGTGACCACGGGCCGAAGGCCCTCGAGCGGCGTGCGGCCGTGCTGCTTGATGAAGATCGTCGGCTTCCACGAACCGCCCGCCGCGGTGCCGTCCGGAAGCGGCTCGAAGCCCACGGTCGCCCAACCTCCAGCGCTCGCAGAGCCTGCACCCACGACCGCGAGCACGAGTGTCGAGAGGACGATGAGGTAACGCACTGTTACTCCTTTCCTCGATTCTGCGGTGATACACCGTAAGTCGCGGAAAGGGTCCCATCGAAGTCCGGTGCCTGGCTCAAGCCAGGCA
>JBOHBA010000195.1:0-3212 GCA_050698095.1 Gaiellaceae bacterium | reverse complement strand
GTCGTCACGGTCGTCTTCGCGGATCTCGTCGGCTCGACCGCGCGCGCGGAGCGGCTCGACCCGGAGGACGTCCGCGCGATCCTCGCTCCCTATCACGACCGGCTGCGGCACGAGCTCGAGCGCCACGGAGGAACGGTCGAGAAGTTCATCGGCGACGCCGTCGTCGGAGGCTTTGGCGCCCCCCTCTCGCACGAGGACGACCCCGAGCGCGCCGTTCGCTCCGCACTTGCGATCCAGGACGCGATCGCCGAGCTGAACGAGGCCGACCCGCAGCTCGAGCTCGAAGTGCGGGTCGGGGTCCACACCGGAGAGGCGCTCGTCACCGTCCGCGCGCGCCCTGAGCTCGGCGAGGCGATGGTCGCCGGCGACGTGATGAACACCGCCGCCCGCCTCCAGTCCGCGGCGCCGCCTGGAGGGATCCTCGTCGGCGAATCGACCTATCGCGCGACGGAGCGGGCGATCGAGTACGACGACGCCGAGCCTGTGATCGCGAAAGGCAAGCAGCAACAGCTCGCGGTCTGGCTGGCAGTGGCACGCCGGTCCGGCTTCGGGCTCGACATCGGCGGCGCCGGCAAGGCGCCGCTCGTGGGACGCGAGCGCGAGATCGACGTGCTCGCGGACGCGCTCGAGCGGGCGAAGGACGGCCGGGAGCCCCAGCTCGTCACGCTCGTGGGCGTGCCGGGAATCGGCAAGAGCCGGCTCGTCTACGAGCTGTCGCGGCTCGTGGACGAGTCGCCGGAGATCGTCACGTGGCGGCAGGGGCGATGTCTCCCGTACGGCGAGAGCGTCGCGTTCTGGGCGCTCGGGGAGATCGTGAAAGGACAGGCGGGGATCCACGAGTCCGACGACGACGAGAGCGTCGCGGCGAAGCTCGGTCTGGCAGTCCGCGATCTCGTCGCCGACGAGAGCGAGGCCGCCTGGCTCGAACGTCACCTGCGGACGCTCGTCGGGCTCGGTCGTGGCGAGTCGTCTGCCGAGGAAGCCCGCGCCGATGCCGCGGCAGCGTGGCGCCGCTTTCTCGAAGCGCTGGCCGAGAGCCGTCCCGCAGTGCTCGTCTTCGAGGACCTCCACTGGGCCGATGACGGGCTCCTCGATTTCATCGACGAGCTGGTCGACTGGCTGCGCGAGGTGCCGCTGCTCGTGGTCGGAACCGCGCGTCCGGAGCTCCTCGGGCGCCGTTCCGATTGGGGCGGAGGCAAGCGAAACGCCGCAACGCTCTCGCTCGCCCCGCTCACCGACGCCGACACGGCGCGTCTCGTGGCTGCTCTCTTCGAGCGGTCGCTGCTGCCCGCCGAGACGCAGTCCGAGCTTCTCGCTCATGCGGGTGGCAATCCTCTCTACGCAGAGGAGTTCGCCCGCATGCATGCCCTGGGCGGCGGAGCGCGGGTCCCGGACTCGCTGCAGGCGATCGTTGCTGCGCGGATCGATGCGCTCCCGGCGGACGAGAAGACACTTCTGCAGGCTGCCTCCGTGCTCGGCAAGGTCTTCTGGACGAGCGCGCTCGAGGCGCTCGGGGCGCCGGCTGAGGCACTCGACCCTTGCCTGCGATCGCTGGAGCGCAAGGAGTTCGTTCGTCGCGAGCGTCGCTCGGCGATGGAGGGAGAGCAGCAGTACGCGTTCCTGCATGCGCTCATTCGCGATGTTGCATACGGGCAGTTGCCGCGCGCCGAGCGAGCGGCGAAGCATCTCGGTGCAGCCGGGTGGATCGAACGCCTCGGCCGGTCCGATGACCACGCCGACCTTGTCGCGCACCACTACGCAGCCTCGCTCGAGCTTGCCGGCTCGGCGGGGCTGCCGACGGCCGACTTCGAGGATCGCGCCCGCCTTGCGTTCAAGCGCGCGGGCGACAGGGCGACGCGCCTCGCGGCGTTCAGCTCAGCGATCCGCCTGTACGCGTCCGCGCTCGATCTCTGGCCCGAGGACGACGCCGAGCGCCCGGATGTTCTGCTCGGCCTCGGGCGCGGGTTGTTCTTTATCGAGAGAGCGGGCGAGCGCGAGCTCGTCGAGGCGCGCGACCTGTTCGAGAAAGCCGGAAGGCCAGAAGGCGCCGCCGAGGCCGAGCGAGAGCTCGGCCGGCTCGCATGGGCTCAGGGCGAAGGCGGGAGGGCGAACGAGCACATCAAGCGTGCGGTCGCGATCCTCGGGGAGGCGCCGCCGTCCCGCGTCAAAGCCGAGGTGCTCCTCGGATTGAGCGGTAGGCACATGCTCAACGAGGAATTCGCAGAGACCATCGAGGCCGGTGAGCAGGCGCTCGCGGTCGCGGAAGCCGTAGGCGAAGACCACGTGCGGGTCGGAGCGATGCTGAACATAGGGGCGTCGCGCATTCGGACGACAGGCTGGGAGTCGGGGATCACCCTGATGGAGCAGGCGGTCGCGCTCGGCCGCGAGGTTCGATCGTGGCAGCGCATTCGCGGACTCGGGATGCTCCGCGACTCGACCTTCGAGCACGGCGACCTCGCCCGTGCTGTGGAGCTGGGCGCGGAAGGCATCGAGGAGGCCCGGAGAGCCGGCCATCCCGAACCGGAGCGGTGGCTCACGGGCGAGTCCGCCGTCGACCTCTACCACGCCGGTTCTTGGGACGAGGCGACCCGGACCTTGGAGGCAGTTCTCGCCGAGACGGGCCTGGCGTGGTGGTTCGCGACGGTGCTGACACAGCTCAGGTCCACGATGCACCTGGCGCGCGGTGAGACGCGAGCCGCCGCAGACGATGCGACGAGAACGCTCGAGCGCGCGCGCGAGGCACTCGATCCGCAAGTGCTCTATCCGGCTTTGGCCTGCTCCGCGAGCAGCGAGCTCGCTCTCGGGAACGCCGCGGTGGCCGCGCAGCATGCCGATGAGCTGCTTTCCCGCTGGGCGGCGCGCAAGGGGCAGGAGCCGCGCGCCGCATGGGTCGTCGATCTGTCGTACGTGTTCCTCCGGCTCGGGCGAGGCGCCGAGCTCGTCTCCGCGCTGCACCCGGTACGCAGCTATTCGCCGTGGGTCGAGGGAGCGGTTGCGCTTGCGGACGGGCAGCCCGTCGAAGCGGCCGAGATCTTCTCCCGAATGGGCTCACGCCCCGCCGCCGCGCTTGCTCAGCTGGAGGCCGGTCACGCGTTCGGCGCCGAGGGAGCCGGATATCTCGATGCCGCCGCCGCCTTCTGGCGCTCAGTCGGCGCAACGAAGTACCTCAACGAGGCCGAGGCCCTGCGGGCGGCGGCTGCGAGCTAACTACC
>JBOHBA010000194.1:0-9983 GCA_050698095.1 Gaiellaceae bacterium | reverse complement strand
TCGGCATGTGGATGGACTGGGACTCCGACTACTACACCGTCTCGGACACGAACATCGAGTACATCTGGCGGTTCCTCGCGGAGGTCAACAGGCGCGGCTGGCTCTACCAGGGGCATCGCTCGACGGTGTGGTGCCCGCGCTGCGGAACCTCCATCTCGCAGCACGAGGTCTTCTCCGGCGAGTATCGCGAGCTCGAGCATCCGTCGCTCTTCGTGCGCTTCCCGCTGAAGGACAGAGACGGCCAGGCGCTCGTCGTCTGGACGACGACGCCGTGGACGCTGCCCGCGAACGCCGCCGCGGCCGTCAACCCGTCTGCCGAGTACGGCTTGACGGAAGCGGGCGAATGGTGGGCTGTCGCGCGGAAGCCGGACGGATCGTTCGTTCGCACGGTTACCGGCGCGGATCTCGTCGGACTCGAGTACGAGGGCCCGTTCGACCGACTCCCTGCGCAGGAAGGAGTCGTCCACCGCGTGATTCCGTGGGAGGAGGTGTCGCTGGACGAGGGGACCGGCGTCGTGCATATCGCTCCGGGCGCGGGCTCCGAGGACTTCGAGCTCGGCCGCATCCATGAGCTCCCCGTTCTCGCGCCGCTCGACGAAGCGGGGCGGATGCTTCCCGGGTTCGGGTTCGACGGCCTGTCGACGGACGAGGTCGCGCAGCCGGTCATCGAGTCACTTCAGGCCCGTGGTCTGCTTGGCGAGGCCGGCCGGATCGTCCACCGCTACCCGACTTGCTGGCGCTGCGGCACGCCGCTCGTCTTCCGCGTCGTCGACGACTGGTTCATCTCGGCCGACGAGATCCGCCAGCCGATGCTCGATGCAAACGCGACCGTCGAATGGACGCCCGACTTCTACTCGAAGCGCATGGACGACTGGCTGCGGAGCATGGGCGACTGGAACATCTCGCGCAAGCGGTACTTCGGCCTCCCGTTGCCGTTCTACCCCTGTACCTGCGGGCACGTGAACGTCATCGGCTCGCGCGCCGAGCTCGACGCGCGGGCGATCAGCGGCCTCGACCAGCTGCAGGAGCTGCACCGGCCCTGGATCGACGAGGTTCTCATCCGCTGCGAGTCGTGCGACGAGGTGGTGCGGCGCGTTCCCGAGGTCGGAGATGCCTGGCTCGACGCCGGCATCGTTCCGCTCTCGACGCTCGGCTGGCAGAGCTCGGAGTACGTGCCTGCCGGGAACGGGACGGGCGCGGCGGAAGGGTTGACGCAGGCCGACCTCCCGGACCACGCGTACTGGGAGCGGTGGTTCCCGGCCGACTGGATCTCGGAGATGCGCGAGCAGATCCGGCTCTGGTTCTACTCGATCTCGTTCATGTCCGTGACGCTCGTCGGCCGCTCGCCGTACAGCCGTGTCCTCACGTACGAGAAGCTCCTCGACGAGACCGGCCGCGAGATGCACCGCTCGTGGGGAAACGCGATCGAGGTCAACGAAGCGCTCGAGCGGATGGGCGCGGACGTGATGCGCTGGCTGTACTGCTCGCAACCGCCGAGTCAGAACCTTCTGTTCGGCTTCGGCCCCGCGTACGAGATCCAGCGAGAGCTGCTCACCCTCTGGAACTCGTGCAAGTTCCTCGTCGACTACGCGAACATCGAGGGCTGGCGGCCGGAGTGGAACGACCTCACAGGGGGACCTGCCGGCGATCTCCAGCCCCTCGATCGCTGGCTCGTTGCGCGTACCGGCGCTCTCGTCGCCGATGCGACGACCGCGTACGAGAGCTGGCTTACCGTCGACGTCGTTCGCGCGTTCGAAGACTTCGTCGACGACGTCTCGAACTGGTACATCCGCCGCTCGCGCCGCCGCTTCTGGGAGGGTGACGCCATCGCGCTACGCACGCTCTGGTACGCGCTGGTGCAGGGGCTGCGCGTCGTTGCGCCGCTCATGCCGTTCCTCACGGAGCATCTCTGGCGGCACCTGACCGTGCCATGCGCGGGCGCCCCCGAGTCGGTTCATCTCGCAGGCTGGCCGGCCGCGACCGAGCCCGACTCGGCCCTCCTCGCCGAGATCGGAGAGCTCCGCCGTGTGGTCGAGCTCGGTCGTCAGGCGCGCGCCACCTCGGGCATCAAGCTGCGCCAGCCGTTGCGCGCGCTCGTCGTCGACGGAGCAGGGCTGGCGGAAGCACATGCGGAGGAGATCGCCGAGGAGCTGCGCGTCGAGGACGTGCGCTTCGGCGATGTCGATGCGAGCGAGCTTCGCGTGAAGCCAAATCTTCGTCTCCTCGGGCCGAAGCTCGGCGCGGAGCTCGCAGGCGTGCGCGCTGCGCTCGAGGCGGGCGAGTTCGAGGAGCTTCCGGGAGGCGGCTTCCGCGCTGCGGGGCACGACCTCTCCTCCGTGGAGGTGCTCGTCGAGCGTCACGGCAAGGAGGGTTGGGCGGTCGCCGCCTCCGACGGCGTCACCGTCGCGCTCGATCTCCACCTCGATGAGGGACTCGTGCTTCGCGGCCGGGTCTACGACCTGATTCACACGGTGAACACGATGCGCAAAGAGGCGGGGCTCGAGCTCACCGATCGCATCCGGCTGACGATCCCCGACGGCGACCTCCTCGCGCACTCCGACTGGATCGCGCGCGAGACGCTTGCCGTGTCGGTCGAGGTCGGCAGTGGAGACGAGATTCGGATCGAGAAGGCCTGACGCGCTGAGCCGTCCTCTCGCCCTCTGGCTCGTTATCGCGGTAAAGGCGGCACTCGTCGGGCTCCTCGCGTTCGGCGCGTTCTCGGGCCTGGAGCAGTTCGAGGGCAAGGCGTTCGGCTGGAGGCTGGTCTTCTATCCACTCTCGGCCGTCGTCGTGCCGATCGCCTGGCGACTGGCCGGGCGATCTCCGCCCTACCCGTATGCCCTCGACATTCTGCTCGTCTCACCGTTCCTCGTCGACGTCGTCGGCAACACGCTCGACCTGTACGACTCGATCTCGTGGTGGGATGACCTCAACCACTTCGTCAACTGGGGTCTGCTCTCGCTCGCGGTCGGGCAGCTGGTCATTCGTCTCCGCATACCGCGAGTTGAGATGCTCGTGATCGTCATCGGCGTCGGAGCCGTCGCGGCGATCCTCTGGGAGCTCGCCGAGTACGTGGCGTTCATCCGCAACTCGGACGAGCTCGACACGGCGTACACGGACACGCTCGGAGACATGATGCTCGGTCTCGGGGGAGCCGCGGTCGCGGCGATTCTCAGCGCGATGGTTCTCTCTCGACGCGATTGAGTCGTATTCTCCGGGTATGGCGCAGTGTCAGCACTGCGAGAGAGACGTCGCGGGGGAGTACCGCTACTGCCCGTGGTGCGCCGCGCCGCAACGCCGAAAGCTCGTCGAGTTCTTCAGAGGCGCCGACAACGATTCCAGGAAGGCGCTGCGAGTCTCCCGGTATCTCCCGGAGCAGCGGGTCCGCTTCAGCGTTTGGGACGAGAGCGGGACGGCGCGAGCGGCGGTGACGCTCGACGACGACGAGGCCGCGCGGCTGAGTAGCTACCTTGCGCCGCAGTCGAAGCGGGCAAGCCTGCTCGACGATCTGCGCGCGCTCGTCCGGCGCTAGCGCCGTTCGGCCAGCTCGAGCTCGCGGCGGAGCTCCACGGGGAGCCGAAACGTCACGTCCTCCTCCACGAGCCGGTACGGCTCGATGCTCGTTACGCCGCGAGCGCGGAACCAGTCGCAGACGCGGGTGACGAGCTTCTCGGGCGCAGAGGCGCCGGACGTGATCCCGACGGTCACTGCCTCGTCCAGCCACGCCTCGTCGATCTCGGTCTCGTCGTCGATCAGGTACGCGTCCGTTCCAGCCGCGCGAGCGGTCTCGACGAGGCGGTTCGAGTTCGACGAGTTGCGCGAGCCGATGACGAGCAGCACGTCGATCTCCGGGAGCATCTCCTTGACGGCCCATTGGCGGTTGGAGGTCGCGTAGCAGATGTCCTCCTTGCGCGGCGCGCGGATCTCCGGGAAACGACGTCTGAGCGTTGTGATGATCTCGCCGGTCTCGTCCACCGAGAGCGTCGTCTGTGTGACGTACGCGAGCTTCGTGCCCGCTGGGAGATCGAGCGCGTCGGCTTCTTCGACCGTCTGCACGAGCACCGTCGCGTCGGGCGCCTCGCCCATCGTGCCGACGACCTCCTCGTGCCCCTCGTGACCGATGAGCACGACGGTGTAGCCCTCGTCCGCGTATCGGCGCGCCTGCACGTGAACCTTGGTGACGAGCGGGCAGACGGCGTCGATCACGTTGTGGCCGAGCCGGGCGGAGTTCGTGAACACCCTCGGAGCCACTCCATGTGCCGAGTACACGACGGTCGCGCCCTCGGGCACCTCGGTCTCCTCGTCGACGAAGATCGCTCCGCGCGCCTCGAGGTCGCGGACGACATGGATGTTGTGGACGATCTGCTTGCGCACGTACACCGGCGCCCCGTAGTGCTCCAGCGCGAGCTCGACCGTCTCCACGGCCCGCTCGACGCCGGCGCAGTAGCCGCGCGGAGAAGCCAGCAGAACACGTTTCACCATTGCGAACAGGCTAGCGCGCGGACTGCGCCAGGAAGATGCCGCCGAGAACGACAGCGCCGCCGATCAGCTGTGTCGGCCCGAACGTCTCCTCGAGCCACAGCCAGGCGACGACCGTTGCGATGACGGGCTCGAGCGTGGCGACGATCGAAGCGCGCGTTGCGCTGATGTGCCGCAGCGCGCCCGTGAGCAGCGAGAACGTCACCATCGTGCCCACCACGATGACGAAGCCGACGAGGAGCCAGATCGGGGCGCTGTAGTCCGAAAGGGTGCCCTGGAGCGAGACGGTCTCGCCGAGGACGTCCCACGGAAACTCCCACAGCGGTTGCACGACAGCCCAGAGCGCTGCGGCGAAGAGGAAGCCGTAGAACGAGAGCGAGACGGGATCGCGGTGGCGCCGCTCCCGCTCGGCCATGAGCAGGTACGCCGTCAGCCCGAACGCGCCGCCGAGCGCGGCCGTCACTCCCACGGTGCTGAAGGCCACCCCCGCCCAGACCTCGACGACGATCGCGAGTCCCGCGATGCAGAGGATCACAGCGACCCAGATTCGCCGCCGAATGTGCTCCCGATAGACGAAACGCGCGAACAGCGCGACGAAGAGCGGCGCGGTGAACTCGATCAGCAGCGCCACGCCGACGGGCAGGTTGTGAATCGCGACGAAGTAGAGCCACTGCACCATGGCGACTCCGACGATTCCGAAGGCGACCAGGAAGAGAAGCTCGCGCCCGCCGACACGCAGACGAGCGCGTGCGAAGAGGACGAGGAAGGCGAGCAGGCCGAGCGCCGCGCAGGTGGCGCGAATCTGAGCGAGCTCGAGTGACGAGAGCCCCGAGTCGAGGACGACCTTCGAGACGCTGCCGTTGACCGCGAAGAGCGTGGCCGCGGTCGCGACCATCGCGTAGCCGAGTCTCGTCCTGTCGTCGGGGCGCCCCTCGGGAAGCAGCGTGGGGGCGTCGACCATAGGCCGGCAGGCTATCCGCCTACACTGTCCCGATTCGGGGTGTAGCTCAGCCTGGTAGAGCACTCGCTTTGGGAGCGAGAGGCCGCGGGTCCGAATCCCGCCGCCCCGACTTCGTGAGGTTCGTACCGCTCGCCGTTGTGGCGCTGGGTCTGGGCTTCGTCCTTGCCGGTGTGGCTACGTCAAGTGACACGTTGTCACGAGGCACCTCCGTCTTTCGCGGGACGATCGAAAGGATCGACCCGGCACAGGCGGAGCGCATGACCGGTGTGTCGTGGCGGCCGGGTTGTCCGGTCTCGCTCCGCGACCTTCGCCTCCTCACGCTCTCGCACTGGGGTTTCGATCGACGTCCGCGAACAGGGCGACTGATCGTTCACGAGGATGTGGCGCGCGACGTCCTCGGCGCCCTTCGTCGCCTGCATGCCGCCAGGTTTCCGATCCGCCGGATGGTCCCGATCGACGCCTACGGCGGGAGCGATTTCCGCTCGATCGAAGCGGACAACACGTCGGCGTTCAACTGCCGCTTCGTCGACGGTACGAGCCGCTGGTCGGAGCACGCATACGGCAGGGCGATCGACGTCAACCCAATCGAGAACCCGTACGTTTCAGACGAGCGCACATCGCACCGCGCGAGCCGACCATACGTCGACCGCCTCCCCCGCCGGCCGGGGATGGCCTACGAGCGAGGCGTTCTCGTCCGCGCCTTCGATGCGATCGGCTGGGGGTGGGGCGGCCGCTGGACGTCGGTCAAGGACTACCAGCACTTCTCGGCCAGCGGCCGTTGATCTCTACGCCGCTGCCGGCGCTCGTCTTGTCATCACGTACGACCAGATCGCCGCGCCGAGGATCGCGCCCGCGAACGGGCCGACGAGGTAGATCCACATGTCGCCCCACTCCTGGTTGTAGAGCACGGGAGCGAGCGAGCGAGCGGGATTCAACGAGCCACCCGACGCCGGGCCGACCGCAGTGGCAACCGTGAAGACGAAGAGCCCGATCATGAGCGGCGCCATGACGCCCTTCCAGGGCGCACGGTCGTCGGTCGCCACGGTGAGGATGACCATGGCGAACAGGGCCGTCGCGACGATCTCGAGCACGAGCGCGGCCCAGTCGTCGATGCCGCTGCCGGGCTGCGTGTGCAGTGCGTCGGTGACATCCTTCGAGTAGACGACCGCCATGACCAGCACAGCACCGAAGCCGCCGACGAGCTGAGCGATCCAGTAGGGGACCACGTCGCGCCCGGGGAAGCGTCCCGCGACTGCGAGACCGGCGCTCACAGCCGGGTTGAAATGTCCACCCGAGATGTGCCCGAAAGCGGTGAGCGCGAGAACGAGGCCGAAGCCGAACCCGGCCGCGACGCCGAGCGGCGTGATCGCGTCGGCGCCGATGTCAACGACGACCGCGATGCCGCAGAAGCCGAGGAAGAAGAACATGAACGTGCCAAGCGCTTCGGCGCAGAGGCGTGTGCCGAGGGGATGATCCATCGAATGACCCTCCGAGTCCGGGATTGCCGCTCGATTCGGCACACGCCGCCGGACTCCTGGCGTCGGACCGCCGGGTCAGCGCGTGATCGAAGCGCCCTCGCGCGCCAGCCCCTCGATGAGTGACGCGGCTCGTTCCGTTCCCGGTGACGACTGCACGCGGCCTGCGATCGACGCCAGGCGCTCGCGGAGCGAGGTGTCGGCGAGCAGCCGGTCGAGCGCGCCGAGGAGGTCGTCGTCATCGAACTCGTAGGTCGGCAGCCGGACCCCGAACCCGGTCTCGTCGACCCGCTGCGCGTTGTCGTATTGATCCCAGAAGAGGGGTAGCGCGACCATCGGCTTCCCGAAGTGGAAGCACTCGGTCGTGGTGTTGTTTCCTGCGTGGGTGATGACGACGTCCGCGAGCGGAAGCAGCGCCGGCTGCGGCAGGAAGTCCGCGCCCCACATGTTGTCGGCCAGCTCGAACTCCGTGTGCTGTGGCCCTTTCGAGACGACGATGCGGTGACGAGAGCGCGAGAGCACGTCTACCAGGCGCTTCATGAGGTCGACGTCGGCGGATCCGAGACTACCCAGGGAGAGGTACACGAGCGCGCCATCGCCGGCTGCGATGTGGGCCGGAATCTCAGCGGTCGCGTCAGAGCGCCTCACGCACGTCTCCAGCCGATGCCACGTGGGCGCCAACGGCTGTGCGCGCTGGTAGTCGACCTCGCCTGGATACACGTACAAGTTCAGCCAGTCGGACGCGTGGATGAACTCCTCGGATTGAAGCTCCGGCGCGCCGCGCTCCGAGCAGAACGCTGCAAACTCGTCGTGGAGATCGGAAATCGCTCGCCGATACTCGGTGCGAAACTCGGCCCAGTCGCTCGTGTCGTCGGCGGCGTAGCCCGAGAACACCGGGGCGATCGCGTCGTCCTTCAGCTCGAGCGGGTTGCACGAGACGATCCGCGCCCATGGTCGCCCTGAGTGGTGGATCGCGGGGAAGCAGAGGACGTTGTCCTCCACGATCGCGTCCGGCCGCACCTCGTCGAAGATCTCGCGCAGGCGGTCGTCGACGTAGCGCGAGCCGTCGCACAGCGCTCGCCAGGTCGGCTCGATGAACTCCGAGAGCTGCTCGATCGTCGGCTTGCGGAACACCGGCGCGGTGTCGCGGATGAAGTCCTTCCAGAACTGACCGGGCTCCTCCTCGACCTCGGGCGCCGGCCCGAGCCTCATCAGCCGCTCCTCGAACCCCTGTGCCTCGAGACTGCCCGCGAACGACTCCTCGATGACGAAGACCACGCGATGGCCGTGCTCGCGGAGCACCTGGCCGATCCCGACGCAGTTGTTCGTCGGGCCGTAGGCGCCCTCGGGGAAGAACACGATTGTGGAGCTCTTGCTCGCCATCGGCGTGAGTCGGCGAAGCTATGGAACTCGACGATGGCTGTCAAGCGAGACAAGCGAGAGCCGCGAATCATGCTGCCCGACGTCGCGTCGTTGACGAGCGCGCGCTGGTTTGCCGGCAAGGGTCGTACGGTCGCGGGGATCGAGCCGGTTGGGGAGATCGTCCCCGAAGCCGCCCAGGGTGCGTCGATCGTCCTCGTCGACGTCGCGTACGTGGGCGGGGAGGGCGAGCGTTACGCGCTGGCACTGCGGGACGGACGAGACTGCGCCGGAGACGATCCGCTGTGGGCTGCACTCGCACGTCTGGCGGGTGTCGACGCGCCGCCCGCCGCGACGCGGTTTCTAGCCGAAGACCTGTCCAACACCGTCGTCTCGCTCGACGATCGCCTCGTGTTGAAGCTCTTCCGTCGACTCGAGCGGGGGCCGCATCCGGAGGCTGAGCTGCTCGACGCTCTCCGCGGGTTCGCGCACGTGCCCGCGCTCGTTGGCGTCGCCGAGCGCGGCGATGTCACGGTGGCGCTCGTCGAGGAGTATGTCGCCGGCGTTCCGGTCGGCTGGGAGGGATTGATCTCCCGACTTGCCGCGGGCGACGACGCGCTCGGCGACGCAGACAATCTCGGGCATGTTGCGGCCGAGTTGCATCGGCATCTCGCAGCCGTTCTCGGCAGAGAGCTCGCCGACGAAGAAACCGTCGCTGCGGAGCGGGCCGCTGCGGCCGTCGCGACCATGGAGGTCGAGCCGGTGGCTGCGATTGCCGACCGTCTCGCAGCGCTCGAGCGGCTTGTCGGCTCGCGCGTGCAGCGCGTGCACGGTGACCTCCATGTGGGGCAGGTGCTTCGAGGCGCAAGAGGTCTGGTCGTCATCGACTTCGAGGGCGACCCGAGCCTGCCGCTGGCCGAGCGAGCGCGACGGCGAAGCCCGCTCGCTGACGTCGCGTCGCTGCTGCTCTCGCTGGACCATGCTGGATGTGCGGCAGCCCGGCGCGAGCCAGGGTTCGACTGGCGCGGATGGTCTGGCGAGGCGAGGGCCGCTTGCCTTGCGACATACGAGGCGGGGCTCGGCCCGGTGGATCGCGAGCTGCTCCGCGCGCTCGAGGTTGCCAAGGAGCTCCGCGAGCTCGATTACGCGTCGCGCTGGCTTCCCGAGTGGCTGTATGCGCCGATGGCCGTGCTGCCCACCTTGCTCGAGGACATCACGTGAATCCCGACGGATTCCTGCGCGACATCCTCGTCGCGCCCGAACGGCTGGCGGCGCTTCTCGATGCGTTCGACGAGTCCGGGTCGCCGCTCGCGGCGCTCGATGATCCCGCCGCCTTCCGCCGCGTGGTCTTCATCGGAATGGGAAGCTCGCGCTTCGCCGCCGTTTCGAGCGCTGCGTTGCTGCGCTCGGCCGGCGTCGACGCCGTCGCCGAGCTCGCGTCGACCGGATGCCCGACGCGTCCCTCGGCGGACACCCTCGCGGTGGGAATCTCGGCCTCGGGCACGACGCCCGAGACCGTCGAGGCGCTCGCTGCCCACCGCGGAACGAGCCGCTGCGTCGCGATCACGAACGACGTCGAGAGCGATATCGCCGGCGTCGCGGACGTCGTGCTCCCGCTCCTCGCGGGCCTCGAAGAAGGCGGCGTCGCCTGCCTCACCTATCAGGCAACGATGGCCGTGCTGCTGCTCCTCGCCGGCCGGATCGGAGAC
>JBOHBA010000193.1:0-5096 GCA_050698095.1 Gaiellaceae bacterium | reverse complement strand
GCCGCGGCGAGACCCGCGATACCTCCTCCCACGACGACGACTCTCACGCGGCGCGCGTCTCCTCGAGCCAGGCGGCCGCGCGTGCCCGGACGAGCGTGGCGAGCGACTCGACAAACACCGGATCGTCGTTCAGCGCCGGCGGGCGCTCGAGCCGCATGCCGAGCTTCTCCGCGATCGCGCGGGCGCGGACGTCTACGTCGAAGAGGAGCTCCACGTGGTCGGAGACGAACCCGACCGGCACGACGACCACGTCGCGCACACCAAGCCCGGCCAGGTCATCGAGATGCTCTCCGAGATCGGGACCTGCCCACGGCTCGGGTGTGCGCCCCGCCGATTGGTAGCTCCATGACCAACGTTCGGCAGAAAGCCCGGCGCCCTCGGCGACGAGGCTCGCCGTCTCCCGGCACTGGGCGTCGTACGGGTCCTCTGAGGAGAGCACTCGCTGCGGGAGGCTGTGAGCGCTGAAGACGACGTGGACACGCTCGCGTTCGGCCTCGGGCCACCGGGAGAGGCCCTCGGCGACCCGCCCCGCAAACGCCTCGATCAATCCCGGAGTGTCGTGGTAGCTCGGGACGTGCTCGAAGTCGATCCGCCCGCGGTAGAGCTCGAGCCCGTCCGCCACCTTCTGCTGATACCGGGCGACGGACATCGCGCTGAAGTGCGGCGAAAGGACGAGCGACACGGCGTGCGTCACGCCGTCCTCGATCATCTCTCCGACCACCTCCTCGATCCACGGCGACCAGTGACGCATCCCGAGATAACAGCGATACCTCTCGCCGAGGCGCGCTGCGATCGCATCGACCTGCCGATGCGTGACCTCGAGCAAGGGCGAACGACCCCCGATCGCGCGGTAGCTCTCGGTGATCTCCTCGAGCACCGCGACAGGGGTTGGACGACCCGAGCGAATGTCCGCGAGGTAGCCCGGAATCTCGTCGAGCGACGCGGGGCCGCCGTAGGCCATCACGAGCACGCCAATCGTGCCGCGGGGACCGCGGTGTCTGACACCAGCGCCCTGCAAACCCGCATCGTTACGTGGGGTGGTGTCAGACACTCGTTCGAATCCGCACGTACTCGACCAGGCGGCGGACGTTCTCCACGGGCGTCTGTGGCACGAGGCCGTGGCCCACGTTGAAGATGTGCCCTGGCCGCCCCCCGGCGCGACCGAGGACGTCGTCGATCCGGAACGCCAGCTCGCGCCACGGAGCGAGCAACGATGCCGGATCGAGATTGCCCTGCACGGGACGATCGAACCCGACCTGCGCCCACGCTTCGTCCAGCGGAAGCGCCCAGTCGAGCCCGACCACGTCGCCGCCGCACGCTGCCGCCTCCCGGAGATACGAGCTCACGCCGAGCGAGAAGTTGACGACCGGGACGCCCGCATCGCCGACCCGCGCGAACAGCTCGCGGTTGTGCGGCGCGACGTAGCGGAGATAGTCCTTCCGCCCCAGCGCGCGCCCGGCCCACGAGTCGAACACCTGCAACGCCTGTGCTCCCGCCCGCACCTGCGCCAGCAGGTAGTCGGCCTGCACGGTGACCAACTTGCCGAGGAGCCGACGCCACGCTGCCGGCTCGGCGAGCATGAACGCCTTCGTCCGCGAGAAGTCCTTCGACGTCCGGCCCTCGATCGCGTAGCTCGCGAGCGTAAACGGAGCTCCCGCAAACCCGATGACCGGGACGTCGCGAGATTCGAGCTCGCGGCGAACGAGCGCGATCGCCGCGAGCGTCTCCGCCATGGTCTCCTCGGCGGGCGGGACAGCCAGGAGGTCGACCTCACGAGTGCTCGAGATGGGATTCGCGATCTTCGGCCCGTCGCCCTTGGCGAAGCCGAGGTCGAGGCCCATGCCGACGAGCGGCGGGAGGATGTCCGAGAAGACGATCGCCGCATCCAGCCCGAACGCGTCGACCGGCAGCAGCGTCACCCGCGCCGCGAGCTCGGGCGTGCGGATGATCTCGAGCAGCGAGTGCATCTCCCGCAGCGCGCGATACTCAGGCTGGTAGCGCCCGGCCTGCCTGAGGAGCCAGACCGGTGTCCGGTCCACCGGAAGGCCGCGGCACGCGCGCAGAAACTGGGCTGTCGGCTCGGTGTCCGCGTGCGGCCCGGCCGGCGCCGTCACACCTTGCTCTGCCACGCCACTCTGCCCACGAAGAACGGGCCGAGCCGCTCGATGTGGAGCGACGTCTGCTTCGTCTTGCGCATCCGCTGGACGATGATGGAGAGCGGATGCAGCTCCGGGCCGAGCAGGCCGACGACGAAATCGTTGTCGAGCTTGTCGAGCCCGTGGCACGCAAGCCGGATGTCGTATCCGAGGCCGGCTCGCCCGAACGACATCCCGATGCCCCCGTGCTCCATGAGCACGGCGTTCTGCTCGGTCCGCGAGAGCTGCTCGAACGAGCCCGCGCGGCGCAGCGGGTACCAGATAGCCCACTTGAGCGCCGGATTGAGGACGCGGCGCCTCGGCCGCTCCACGAGGGTCTCCTCGAGGTCCTGCTCGTACCCGATCGTGTAGGTCCGACCGAGCATCGTGAGCTCCGGCTTGGGCTGGAGCTCGACGAACGGGGAGGACTGGAGGAAGCTGCGGAGCTCCGAGACGAACGCCTCCGGCGTCTCGCTGACGGTGAGGAGCGCGACGCCCGTCGGGTCGTTGACGTCCTTGTACAGCGCGCCCGCAATCCCCGCCGCCTGGAGGGCGACGCCGAGTGGCGCCGCGTCGCGGGCGCCTCCGAAAGCGTGGAGCTGCATGTAGAGCCTGCGATCGAGGGACGTCGTCTCGCCCTCGGCGGTCAGACCGTGCTCGGCAACGTCGACCGCTTCGAGCTCCTCCGCCTCCGGGCGGTCGTCGACCCGCGCACTCATGCGCGTTCCTGGAGCCAGGCCGCCGCGTCCTTCGCGTGATACGTGACGACGAGGTCGGCGCCCGCGCGGCGAATCCCTGTGAGCACCTCGAGCACGACCGCGGGCTCGTCGAGCCAGCCGTTCGCGGCCGCCGCCTTCACCATCGCGTACTCGCCGCTGACGTTGTACGCCGCAAGCGGCAGCTCCGGGAAGCGCTCGTGCACCGAGTGCACGACGTCGAGGTACCCGAGCGCCGGCTTGACCATCAGCGCGTCGGCGCCCTGCTCGACGTCGAGCGACGCCTCCCGCAAGGCCTCGCGAGCGTTGGCCGGATCCCTCTGGTGCGATCTGCGATCACCGAACGCGGGAGCGCCCTCGGCAGCATCTCGAAACGGCGCGTAGAACGCGGACGCGTACTTGACCGCGTACGAGAGGATCGCCACCCGCTCGAGCCCGTCGGCGTCGAGCGCGACCCGGATCGCGCCGACCATTCCGTCGATCATCCCGCTCGGAGCGACGACGTCAGCGCCCGCCTCGCCGTGCGAGACGGCGATCTTTCCCAGGACTTCGAGCGTCTCGTCGTTCAGCACGTCGCCATCGTTCGAAAGGAGGCCGCAGTGCCCGTGGTCCGTGTACTCGCACATGCACACGTCGGTCATCACGACAAGCTCGGGACAGGCGTCCTTGAGAACGCCGATCGCCTGCTGCACGACCCCGTCGTCCGCGTAGCTCTCGGTGCCCGTCGCGTCCTTCGCGCTCGGAATCCCGAACAGGAGAACGGCCTTGATCCCGAGCGAGACGAGCTCGCGCGCCTCCGCTGCGAGGAGATCGACCGAAAGCTGGCTGACGCCCGGCATGGACGTCACCGGACTGCGCACATCCGGACCAGGGACGACGAAGAACGGAGCTACGAGATCGTCCGGCGCCAGCGTCGTCTCGCGAACCAGATCGCGAAGAGAGGCGGTGCGCCTCGTCCTACGCGGGCGTTGTGATCCCGGCCCGAGCCGAAGCGCGTCCAGCGGATTCGCCTGGAATCCCGTCATGAGCTGTCCCCGAAATGCGACACGAGTGCGCCAATGATGCCGCCAGAGGTCGTCTCGTCGGCGACGAGACCGACCGGGAGTCCGACCTCGCGGGCGACGGCAGCCGTCTTCGGGCCGATGCAGACGAGAATCGTCGAAGATCCCAGACCCTCGAGCGTCCCCGAGATCGCGGCGAGGCTCCGCACGGCAGACCCGCTGGCAACCACGATCGCGTGCGCAATTCGCAGCGGGAGCATGCCCCACAGCGCGGGCTCGACCTGCACCGTCCGGTAGGCCACGACGACGTCGGCCGTCGCCCCACGCTCACGAAGCTCCTCCGCGAGGCGGGGGTCGGCGATGTCCGCCTGCGGAAGCAGGACGCGCGCGCCGTCGAGCGGCTCCATGCCCACGGCGATGTCCTCCGAGGCGCGCGCCGCGACGAACGACGGCTCGACCCCGAGCTCGCGGATGGCGTCTGCCGTCACCGGTCCGACCGCTGCGACGCGCGCCTCGCCGAGTCCGCTCAGGCGCTCGCCGACGGCGGCGACTCCGTTCACGCTGGTGAAGACGACCCAGTCGTAGGTCGCGAGAGCGTCGACGGCGGCATTGAGCTCCCGGGGATCCTCGACGGGCCGAATCTCGATGAGCGGCACGACCGAGACCTCCGCGCCCAGGGCCTCGAGCCCGTCGGCGAGCTGCCGCGAACCGGGCCGAGTGACGACGATGCGCGTCCACAGCAGCGGCTGGTCAGGCACGGATCGCCTCGAGAATCCCGTCGGCGCCCGCGGCCAGCGCTTCCCGCGCGAGCCGCTCGCCGAGCTCGTCCGGCTCGCCTTCGCCGGAGACGCGAACGACCTCGCGCCCGTCTCGCGATGCCACGAGCGCATTCATCGTCACGAAAATCATGCCTAGCGACACTTTGTCACTTGGGGCCCGAGAGGCAACCCTCGCATGCGCACCGACGGGGGCGGCACACCCCCCGCCCAACGCCCGGAGGAACGCGCGTTCCGCCGTGGTCGTCGCGCGTGAGGCGGGATCGCCGATCGCAGCCAGGAGTGAGAGCATCGATTCGTAGTCCGCACGGCACTGCACCGCGAGAGCCCCCTGCCCCGGAGCGGGAAGGATCGTCTCGGGCTCGAGCCACTCGGTCACCGCCGCCTCGAGCCCGAGGCGCCTGATTCCGGCCGCGGCAAGCAGGGCGGCGTCGTACTCGCCCTGCCGCACCTTGCCGACACGTGTGT
>JBOHBA010000192.1:0-4137 GCA_050698095.1 Gaiellaceae bacterium | reverse complement strand
CGCCGAGATCACCGCGAGCGAGGGCGAGATCATCCTCTTCATCGACGAGCTCCACACGATCGTCGGCGCGGGCGCGGCCGAGGGCGCCGTGTCCGCGGGGACCCTCCTGAAGCCGATGCTCGCCCGCGGCGAGCTCCGCGCCCTCGGCGCGACGACGCTCGACGAGTACCGCAAGCACATCGACAAGGACGCTGCGCTTGAGCGGCGCTTCCAACCTGTCTTCGTCGGACAACCCTCGGTGTCAGACACCATCGCGATCCTGCGTGGGCTGAAAGAGCGCTACGAGGCTCACCACGGCGTCGAGATCAGGGATTCCGCGCTCGTTGCGGCGGCGGTGCTCTCGGACCGGTACATCACCGACAGGTTCCTCCCGGACAAGGCGATCGACCTCGTCGACGAGTCCGCGTCGCGTCTGCGCATGGAGATCGACTCGTCGCCCGTCGAGCTCGACGAGGCCGACCGGCGTGTGCGCCAGCTCGAGATCGAGCTGGCCGCGATGGCGAACGAGACGGAGGCCGTGCGCGAGCCGGTCGAGCGCGAGCTCGCGGACGCGAAGGCGGTGCGCGACGAGCTTGCCGCGCGTTGGTCGCGCGAGAAAGAGGCGCTGCAACGCGTCGCCGACATCAAGCGTCAGATCGACGAGCTGCGCATGGAGGCCGAGCGCGAGGAGCGCGCCGGGAACCTCGCACGCGTCGCCGAGATCCAGTACGGGATCCTCCCCGACCTCGAGAAGGAGCTCGCCGAGCGCGAGGAGCGCACCGAGACTCCGATGGTGAAGGAGGAGGTCGATGAAGACGACATCGCTGCCGTCGTCTCGTCATGGACCGGCATTCCGGTCTCCCGCCTCCTCGAAGGCGAGATCGAGAAGCTGATCCACATGGAGGAGCGGCTCCACCAGCGGGTCGTAGGGCAGGATCAGGCGGTCGAGGCGGTCGCGAACGCGCTCCGGCGCGCGCGGTCAGGTCTCCAGGATCCGAACCGTCCGATCGGCTCCTTTATCTTCCTCGGCCCGACCGGCGTCGGGAAGACCGAGCTGGCGCGTGCGCTCGCCGAGTTCATGTTCGACGACGAGCGCGCGATGGTGCGGCTCGACATGTCCGAGTACCAGGAGCGGCACACCGTGTCGCGCCTCGTCGGCGCTCCTCCGGGGTACGTCGGGTACGAAGAAGGCGGCCAGCTCACCGAGGCCGTGCGCCGCCGTCCGTACACCGTCGTCCTCCTCGACGAGATCGAGAAGGCGCACGCCGAGGTCTTCGACGTGTTGCTGCAGCTGCTTGACGACGGGCGTCTCACCGACGGCCAGGGCCGGACGGTCGACTTCCGCAACACGGTGATCATCATGACCTCGAACATCCGCGCGCAGAACGAGCTGCGCGACCGCTTCCGGCCGGAGTTCCTGAACCGGGTGGACGAGGTCGTCTCGTTCGAGGCGCTCACGCGCGAGCAGCTCGCGTACATCGTCGAGCTGCAGCTTGCGCGCTTGCGCGAGCGGCTTGCCGAGCGGCAGCTCTCGCTCGAGGTGACGGACGTTGCAAAGGAGCTGCTCGCGGAGGAGGGCTGGGACCCGGCGTACGGCGCGAGGCCGCTGAAGCGCGCGATCCAGCGGCTCGTCGAGAATCCGCTCGCGCTCGAGCTCCTCGAGGGGCGGTTTACCGAGGGCAATGTCGTGAGCGTGGACGCCCGCGACGGCGAGCTCGTGTTCGAGGTCGAGGCGCCCGACGTGGCCGCGTCCGCGCCGGCGTAGTCCCGAAGAGCCATCTTGCGGCGAGCTCTGGCGCCGGCCATCATCGTGTCACGCCGACGGTCACGGCGTAGCATCGAGGGCCATGCCCGCTGTCGTCGCAGGGCGGGACGCGGAGCTCGCCGCCCTCAGGGATTTTGTCGCCGGGATCTCGGACGGTGCGTCGGCGCTCGTGCTCGAAGGAGAGGCGGGAATGGGGAAGACGACACTATGGTGGGCAGGTGTCGCAGCCGCCGGCGAAACCGGCATTCGAGTGCTGTCGACGTTGGCTGCTGAGAGCGAGACGGCGCTCAGCTTCACCGGTGTCGGTGACCTGCTCGACCCTGTGCTCGACGAGGCACTCTGCCCTCTGCCCGCTGCCCAGCGGCGCGCCCTGTCGCGGGCGTTGATTCTGGACGACGACGAAGGTCCTGCCCGGGACCCGCACGCCGTCGGTGTCGCGCTGTTGAACGCTCTGCGGGCACTCGCCGATGTGAGGCCGCTCCTGATCGCCGTTGACGACGTGCAGTGGCTTGACGCAGCCTCGGCGGGCGCTCTCGCCTACGCGGCCAGGCGCTTGCGAGACGTGCCGGTTGGAATCCTCCTGTCGCGGCGCTCCGGGCTCGAGAGCACGCTGCTCGACGAGGTTCGGCGAGCACTCCCCTCAGAACGCTTTCGCGAGGTCGACGTCGGTCCGCTTGGAACAGCGCCGCTGCATCACGTCGTCCAGGAGCACCTCGGCGTCACGCTCCCGCGGCCGCTCCTTGCCGAGGTTCATCAGGCCGCGGGAGGCAACCCGTTCTACGCGCTCGAGATCGTGCGGATGCTGAGACGATCGAACGTCTCGATCGAGGCCGGCCATCCGATTCCGGTGCCGGACTCGCTGCACGACCTCGTTCACGGACGCCTTCTGGCGCTGCCACCGGAGAGTCGCGACTTCCTGCTCGCGGCAGCGGCACACGCGCATCCCACGCTCTCGATCACCGAGAGCGCATCGGAGGTCCGCTGCGCGGACGGGCTGACGCCGGCGCTCGAGGCGCGGATCGTCGAGGTCGACCGCGAGCGGATCCGCTTCATGCACCCGCTGCTTGCGGCAGGCGCGTATGAGATTGCCGACCCGCTCCGGCGCCGCGCCGTCCACGCCCGGCTGGCGGAAGTTCTCGAGGACCCCGAGGCGCGCGCCTGGCAGCTCGCCGCGTCGGTCGACCGTCCCGACGAGGACGTCGCGGCTGCACTCGAGGACGCGGCCCGGATCGCGAGGGCGCGCGGCGCGCCGCGGCCGGCCGCGCTGCTCCTCGACCGTGCCGCAGCGCTCACACCTGAGCGCGACGACGATGATGCTCGGAGACGGAGGGTCGAGGCCGCCTACGCCCACCACGCGGCGGGGGATACGGAGCGGGCACGCGCCCTGCTTGATTCCGCTCTCGAGCGCGCGCGACCGGGGAGCGAGCGGGCGGGCCTCCTCGTCGCACTCGCTCGTGTGCGCTCCTACGACGACGACATTCGTGGCGCAAGCGAGCTCTATCGACAGGCCCTGGACGAGTCCGAGGACGGGTCCCTCGTGAAGGCGTACGCTCAGGAAGGCCTCGGCGGGACGCTCTTCCGGCTGCGCGAGCGACTCGCGGAAGCAGTCGACGTCTCGGGTGCAGCCGCCGTTACCGCTCGGAAGCGTGACGCTTCGCAGCTCGTGGCCGAGGCGGCTTCGACCAAAGCGGTGTGCGAGGCCGCGCTCGGGCGACCTGAGGCCCGGAAGACCGCCGAGGCCGCGCTTGCACTCGCCGACTACTGCCGGGAACGTCCGGTTCTACGGCAGCCGCGGTTCGCCGTGTCTGTCGTGCGCTTCTGGCACGGCGATCTCGCGGGAGCCCGCGAGAGCTTCACACAGATGGCCGAGGACGGCAGGGAACTCGGAGACGAGAGCTCCATGCCGTACGTGCACGTGATGCTCGGTCAGATCGAATGCGCATCCGGGCGTTTCGAGGAAGCCCTTCGCGAGGCGGAAGAAGGGCGTCTCATCGCCGAGCTGGCGGGCCAGCGAACGCTGCTCGGCTACGCGCTGGCGGTCCGCGCGGTCGCACAAGCCCACCTGGGCCAGGACGCTGCCGCCCGGGAGTCCGCGGAACGTGCACTCGAGCTTGCGCGGCAGACGAGTGGAGTACCCGCATGGATCTTCGCGACCTGGGCCGCGGGTCACCTCGAGCTCGTACGCGGCGATCCGGTGGCCGCGACGGCCACGCTGCGGCCGCTGGTCGACCACCACCTGCGGGAGGAGATCAGGGAGCCGGGAGCATTGCCGTTCATGCCCGATGCGGTCGAGGCGCTGCTGGCGAGCGGCGAGCTCGACGGAGCGGCCGCGCTCATCGACGGTTACGCCGAGGCCGCGGAACGGCTAGATCGTGGGCGGGCGATCGCGGTCG
>JBOHBA010000191.1:0-3612 GCA_050698095.1 Gaiellaceae bacterium | reverse complement strand
AAGGTGATCGCCGAGCACGGCCCGCAATCCATCGGCTTCCTCGCATCCGCCCGCCTGACGAACGAGGAGAACTACCTCATCCAGAAGCTCGCGCGCACGGGGGTCGGAACCAACTCCGTCCACTCGTGCGAGTCGACCTGACACGCTCCCACTCTCTACGGCCTGGTCAGGTCGTTCGGCAGAGGAGCCAGCACCAACTCGATCCCGGAGATCGAGAACGACCGCTTCCTGTTCGTCATCGGCTCGAACACGACGGAGGCGCACCCGGTGCTCGCGCTGCGGATCAAGAAGGCGGTGCGCAACGGGGCGACCCTCGTCGTCGCCGACCCGCGGAAGATCTGGCTGACGAAGCTCGCCAAGCGCCACCTGCAGCTACGACCGGGGACAGACGTATGGCTGCTGAACGCGATGATGCACACGATCCTCGCCGAAGGGCTGCAGAACGAGGAGTACATCCGCGAGCTGACGGACGACTTCGACGCCGTGCGCGAGATCGTCGAACGCTACTCGCCGGAGGACGCCGAGAGGATCACGGGAGTACCCGCAGAGGACATCCGGGCGACCGCGCGCGAGTACGCCACCGAGCGGCACGCCGCGATCTTCTACACCCTCGGGATCACCGAGCACGCCTGCGGCGTGGACAACATCTGGTCGCTCTCCAACCTCGTCCTCATGACGGGACATCTCGGGTACGAGTCGACGGGCCTGAACGCCCTGCGCGGCCAGAACAACGTGCAGGGGCTCAACGACTCGGGCGCGAACCCGTCCTACCTCCCCGGCTACCAGCCCGTCGACGATCCCGAGATCAGGCGGAAGTTCTCGAAGGCGTGGGGCGTCGAGGTTCCGGACCGGCCCGGATATCGGCTCGACCAGATCGTCTCTGGTCTCCACGACGGACGCATCAAGGCCCTCTATCTGATCGGCGAGAACCCGGCGCAGACCGAGCCGAACGCCCGCCACGTCGAGGAGGGTCTCGAGGGTCTCGACTTCCTCATGTCCCAGGACATCTTCCTGAACGACTCGAGTCGGAAGTACGCACACGTCGTCCTTCCGGCATCGAGCTTCGCCGAGAAAGACGGGACGTTCACGAACACGGAGCGACGGATTAGCCGTGTTCGAGCAGCCGCGCCGCTGCCCGGCGACGCAAGGGTGGATCGCGACATCGTCATCCAGATGGCGAAGGCGCTCGGCGCGACCTGGCCCGAGTACCCCGACGCGGAGTCCGTGTGGAACGAGCTCGCCGACCTTTCCCCGAATTGGTACGGGATCCGCTACGACCGCATCGAGGAGAACGGCATGCAGTGGCCCTGCATCGATCTCGACCACCCCGGCACCCCGTATCTGCACGCGCCGAGGCCCGCCTTGCCAAGCGGGCGCGGCCGCTTTTTCCCGGTCGAGTTCCAGCCACCGATCGAAGAGCCCGATTCCGAGTACCCGTACGTGCTCACGACCGGCCGCACGCTCTACCACTACAACTCGGCCAATATGACGATGCGCGAGCCTGGCGTCACCGACAAGCAGGAGGCTCCGTTCTTCGAGATCCATGCGGACGATGCGGGCGCCCTCGGCATCGCCGATCGACAGGTGGCGCGGCTCGTCTCCCGCCGCGGAGCGCTCGAGGCTGAGGCCCACTACTCCGAGCGTGTGTATCCGGGGCTCGTGTGGATGGCGCTCCACTTCGCCGAGCAGAAGGTGAATTGGCTCACGCACGACGTCGGCGACCCGCTGATCGGAACGCCCGAGTACAAGGTGAGCGCCGTGCGCGTCGAGCGCAGGTAGCGAAGGCCGTGCCCGAAGACCACTTCGGACCTCGCGTAGCGGAGCGTTTCGACGAGCGGTACGCGTACCAGGCCGAACCCGACGTCGTCGACCCTACGGTCGAGTTCCTGGCGGATCTCGCCCGGGACGGGGACGCCCTCGAGCTCGGCATCGGAACAGGCCGGATCGCCTTGCAGTTGGCGCGGCGCGGCATCCGCGTGCACGGGATCGACCTGTCCGAGGCGATGGTCGCGAAGCTGCAGGCGAAACCGGGCGCCGAGCGGATCGGCGTCACGATCGGCGACTTCGCGACGACGAAGGTGGACGGCGCGTTCTCGGTCGCCTATCTGGTCGCGAACACGATCATGAACCTCACGACGCAGGAGGAGCAGGTCGCGTGCTTCCGGAACGTCGCAGCGCACCTCGCGCCGAACGGCTGCTTCGTCATCGAGGTGCTCGTCCCCCGTCTGCGGCGCCTGCCTCCGGGGGAGACGTTCCAGCCCTTCGACGTGAGCCCGAACCATCTCGGGTTCGACGAGTACGACGTCGCGCGTCAAGGCCTCGTGTCGCATCACTACTGGATCGAAGAGGGCTCTGTCGAGGTGTTCTCGCCCCCGTTTCGTTACGTCTGGCCGTCGGAGCTCGACCTCATGGCGCGGCTCGCCGGCATGACGCTGCGCGAGCGGTGGGGCGGCTGGTCACGCGAGCCCTTCACGAGCGAGAGCGAGAAGCACATCTTGGAGTGGGAGAAGCCGTGACGCTCGGACAGCCGCGGCTCGACGTCGAGTCCTGCGAGTCCACGCAGCTGCTCGTCGACACCTCCCTGCCGGAAGGCGCCCTCGTGGTCGCCGACCACCAGACCGCGGGGCGGGGTCGGCTCGGCCGCAGCTGGGACGCGCCCGCGGGAACCGCGCTGCTCTTCTCCCTCCTGCTGACGCCGCCGCCCGAACGCCACGCGCCCGAGCTGTCGCTCGTCGCCGGCATCGCAGTCGCGGACGCGCTCGAGCGGACGCTCGGCCTCGCGCCGCAGATCAAATGGCCCAACGACGTGATGCTGCGACGGCAGAAGGTCGCAGGCTGCCTGGCCGAGGCGCGCGACGGCGCAGTCGTGCTCGGCATCGGCGTGAACGTCGAGCAGACGCGGGCCGAGCTTCCACCGAACGCCGGATCCATTCGCACGCTCACCGGGCGCGGCTGGGACCGAGAGGACCTCATGTCGAGGGTGCTCGAGGATCTCGGCGGCCGTTACTCGGCGTGGCGGAACGGCGGCCTCGACGCCGTGTACGACGGGCTCGGCCCGCGCGACTTCCTCCGCGGGCGGCGGGTGACCGTGAACGGCACGAGCGGCGTCGCGACCATGATCGACCGCGCGGGCCGGCTCGAGATCGCAGTCGGCCACGGCGAGGTCGTCACCGTCGAGAGCGGCGAGGTCGTCTATGCGCGATGAGCGCGACCGCGGCTAGCCGCCGTCGCGGTTCGCGAGCGCGCTGATCAGGATGTAGAGCACCACCCCGATCGGGACGATCAGCGATGCGAGGCGCTGCCAGAGCGGCCTCGGAGGGTCGACCTCCTCGGCGTCCGCGACCGGTACGTCGAACTCCATGGGCGCTTCATCGACGCCTCCGACGTCGAAGACCTCCGGCACGACCTGCTCGATCTCGACCGACCGCGCTTCGTAGAGGTCGTCCTGTACAGCCGTCGCATCCACCTCGATCTTGCTTGCCTGTAGGTCGAACAGGCTCGGCCAGCGACCGCACGTGCGGCACGCGTTCGCCACCGGCTCGTTGATCGTGCCGCACTCGGAGCAACGCCAGGGAGCGTCCGCCATGCGGTCAGCTTAGGCAGCCGTTCCGG
>JBOHBA010000190.1:0-5372 GCA_050698095.1 Gaiellaceae bacterium | reverse complement strand
GGCGACGGCTTCGACCTCGACTCGCTCGGCCTCTCGTTCGACGAGGAGCGCGTGCTCGACGTCGACGCCGAGGCCGCCGAGCTCGAGCCTCCCGTCGAAGAGGAGTAAGCGCTTGGGGTCAGTTCCCGTTTGTTGCACGAAGTGCGCGCAACAAACGGGAACTGACCGCTGTTGCAGACCCTGTTGCGCCAGGAGGGGCGGCCCAATGAATGGTGACTCGTACTACGTCGACCCGACGTCGGCGGAGTGGCATGCGCCGAGCCTCGTTACCGGCCTGATGCAGAACCCCGCCACGGAGAAGCAGACGCCGCTCGAGCGCCAACTGACCGTGGTTGTTGCCTGGCTTGCACATCACTCGGAGCAGCTCACGCGTGCTCTTCTACGCCGCTTCTTTGAAGGCGACGCCAGTGCGCTCGCGGCGATCAGCCAGGACGGGCTTCACATCGGCGCCAGGACGTGGGGGACTCTACGGCCGGTGGATGGCGTGACGGGCCACCTATATCCGGACATCACCATTACGGGGTCTGATCGCGTGATCGAGTTGATCGTCGAGATGAAAGTCGACGCGGGAGTGCATGCCAGCGGCGAGCTCGACGGGAGGACGCTGTACCAGCCCGACGCGTACGCGCACTCGTGGGCAACCAACTACGACGCATCGAAGGAGGCGAGGGTGCGGCGGGTGGGAACGCTGACCCGCGACGGCGTAGGCGTCGAGCTGTGGCCTGACCTGGCCGCGTGGCGGGCTGCTGAGGTTCGTTGGATCGACGTCCGGGACGACCTTCGAGAGCTCTTGGACGGAGGCGGGATCGAGGAGGCCGTCCGCACTGTCGCTCAGGAGGCCTTGGAAGCGATTGACGACTTCGTCCTCGCGACTGCGGTGCCGGGGATCGAAGCGAAACTCGCATCGCTCCCGTCGGAGCTGACATGGGGATACCGGGTCCTCACGCTGCTCGGCCCATCACTTGCGGAGGCGCTTCCCGGCGGGACGATCAAGCAGAGCTTCACGTTCGGCAAGACCCACGCCTACGTTGGCTGCAACATCTACTTCGCGACCTCAGGGGGTGAGCGTTGTGTCTGGCTGCAGGTCTCTCCGGCTGGGGCCGGGTGGGCAGTAGGCGGCCGGCCTGTGTGTCTGTGGGCAGTCGAGCAGACGGACTCCGGGAAGTGGCCGACGGCGATCCGGGAGCGCGCGTCCACGCATGGATTTCAGGACGAGAGCTACATCGTTGGGGGAACGGATTTCCGCTGCGGCTACCCGATGGACGAGCTTCAGGCACACGGCGACGAGGCGGCGCAAGCGGGCTGGCTCCTGGGGGAGCTCGTCGCGGCGCTGGGCCCCTGATCTTGAGATCGGGGCTTGGGCGGTACGAGTGCAACCGGGGCCACGTCCCGAATGTTGCACAACGAGCGGTCGACGTCCGCACTCGTCCGCTGACCGCTGGAGCTGATTCGACTAGAGCCGATCCACCCACTTCCCTCATCTCTTTCTGCTACCTCTGATGCCCATGTGCAGGGTTTTCCTGGCGGCCGGCGCGGCGTTTGTCGCGTTTCTCGCGTGGCCGGCGTCCGGCTCGGCCGCGCTCTCCTGCGGTCTTCCCGAGGCGCAGCCCGTCTGGATCGACTTCGCCGACTCCTCCGTCTCCTTCTGGCGCGAGCGCTTCGGGCGCCCCGGCGTCGTCGTCGCGACCGGCGGTCCCGCGCTCGCAGCCGAGGCGCGCGCCGCCGGCGCGGGCACCGTGCACTGGGACATGTACCTGCGCAAACGCGTCGGCACGCCCTCGGATCCGGCCGATCCTGCGCTCATCGAGGGGCGGGCGGACAAGCTCTTCGACTACGCCGTGACGGTGTCGGGCTGCGAGCAGCCGCTGATCGCGCTCAACGAGCTGTGGGGAGCGTCGCTTCCGACGCCGCTGACGCCGACCGCGGAGCGGTACCGCGCGAACGTCCTTCGCTTCGTCAGTCGGCTCGCCGCCCGGGGCGGCCGGCCGGCGCTGCTCGTCTCGAGCGAGCCCTACACCGGCGGAGAGGCGGCAGCGTGGTGGAAGTCGATCGCCGCGGTCTCCGATCTCGTCCTCGAGAACTACGCGAACGCGAATCTCATCTGGCGCGAGGGCCCGGTCGACGGCTCGCGCCGCCTCCGAGTACGTCATCGCCAGTCCGCTGCGAAGCTCCTCGCGCTCGGCATCCCGCCCTCGCGAATCGGGATCATGATCGGGTTCCAGACGGGAGCGGGAACCGGGGGGCGCGAAGGGCTTGCGCCACGTTCCCGCTGGTTCAGCGTCGCCAAGTGGCACGCGCTAGCGGTTCAGCAGATCGCGCGGGAGCTCAAGCTGGCACATCTCTGGTCGTGGGGCTGGGCGCAGCGCAACGAGCGCTCCAGCGATCCGGACAAGACCTACGCCGCATGCACATGGCTGTGGGCGCGCGACCCAGCCCTCTGCGACGCGCCGGACGTCCTCGGGAATGAGCTCGACGCCGACCTGAAGACGGGTCAGCTCGACCTGCCGGTCGGGACCCGCTGCATGTACGGCTCGAGCCCGCTCACCGCGGCAAGCGTGGCTGCGCTGGCGAAGGTCACGAAGGACAGGGAGCTCGCTCTCACCGCGCTCGTCGTGCGGGCCGTCGAACGTGAGCGTGCGCGCGTGGCTCCGACCGACGCCCTCGCCGTCGAAGGCCGCATCGTGGGTGCTCGCTTCGGCGGAAACGGCGCCGTCTATCGCTCAGCACTCGCGGAGGCCGGCGCGAGTCTCTCGGTCGCCCGTGGCATCATCGGCGACGAGCTCAGGGGGCGGGGGATCAGGAGTCGGCTCGCAGTGTCGAGCCCCTCCGCCGCGGACATCGCGCGCTTCCGGGCGACCTACGCCCCCGTCCTCGCGCGCCGGCTCGTCGTCTCGCCGGCGCCCAGTTGGCTTCCCGCCAGCACCGGGCTCGCGCTCGCGACGTCGGCGCCCGCGAGCGTCTTCGAGCTCGCGACGGGCCAGCGAACGACCGTCCGGACGGCGGAGGGCGTGTTCTCCGTCAAAGCGCTCGACGACACCGTGCCACTCGGCGCATACTCGCTCACGCTTGCGCGACCCGCAGTCGTCCACGCCCTGCGGAGCGAGCGCCGCGCGGACGCGTACGCTGGGTGGACGATCCGCATGCAAAAGGCTGCGGAGAGTCGCCTCGTCTGCGAGCGGGACCGGCTACCCGAGCTCGGCGTCGTCACGCTGTCGGCCTACACGCCGTTTCTGTCGCTGGACGAGACCGAAGCCGCCCGCTGGGCGTCGTCGCGCAAAGGGTCGTAGTTTCGGTGTTCTAGGCACTAATGCCGTAGGCATTAGTGCCTCACGGCCACTCGGCCTCGAGGCGATCCTTACCGGCGCGCTTCGCGCGGTTCACGGCAGCGGACACTCGCGCGTCGAGCGATTCGACCGTTTCGTTGGGCCTCCACTCGACGAGGCCGGCCGAGAACGTCAGTCGCCCGATGTTCGAGAAGCCGGTCTCCGCTACCTCGTCGCGGAGACGAACATAAAAGAGGCGCGCCTCGTCGCCGGTGGTCTCCGGAAGCAGGATCCCGAACTCCTCGCCGCCGCGACGACACACGGTGTCCGTCGCGCGGGCGGCTCGCTCGAGAAGATCGGCGAACTCCTGCAACACGAGGTCGCCGCCGGGGTAGTCGAAGCGTGAGTTGACCTCTGAGAAGTTGTCGAGATCGAGGAGCAGGAGCGACAGCGGGCGGCCGGTGCGCCGGGCGCGAGCGAGCTCGCGGTCGAGCTCCTCGTCGTAGCCGCGGCGGTTGCGCACTCCCGTGAGCCCGTCGGTGACGGCTCGAAGCTCGGCTTCGGCGAAGCGGCGCGCGTTCGCGATCCCGGCGGCGGCATCCTCGGCCAAGGCTTGCAGCGCGCGGGCGTGCTCGGGCCGGAACGCCGCGGCTCCGCGTGCGTACGCGGCGAGGGCGCCTGTCTCGACGCCATCCTCCACGATCGGGACGACGAGCCCAGACCGAAAGGCGACGTCCTCGCCCTCGAGCGCGGTGGGGTACATCCAGTTGAGCGTCAGCGCCCGGAACGGCCTGGCGTCGGGAGGGCCGAGGGTCGCCTCGAGCAGGGCAGCGCCATCGCCCGTGCCGAACGAGGAGATCGCGGGCATGTCGCCCGGCCCGCGGACTCTGACGGTCGCCGCCTGAGCTCCTGTCCGCGTAGCGGCCTCCTCGGTGAGCCGCTCGAGGAGCTCGCGGAGGTCCAGGATGAGACCGAGGTCGCCGATGCCTCGCCCGCGCGCCTCGTCGGAGCGATCGGCGGCGCGCTGGAGGTTCAGCGAGATGGCCTCCATGTGCCGGTCGAGGTTGCCGACGACCGCCTCGAACCGGCGCTGAGAGCGTGCGCCGGCCCAGCGGGCAAGAATGCCAGCTACGACCAGCATTGCCGCGACCGCAGCCGCGGCGACAACCGCAGTCACCATCTCAATCCAACCACTCCCCTGAGGCTCACTGTATGCGCGAAGACGGCCGTTGGCTACGGTCGGCTCGATAGCGCGTCGGCCCGGGGCTGTCACCTTCCCCGAACCGGCTCGTCTGCTACCATCTCGCGGCTCGGACGGCGGGTTTTTTGGCCCGCTTTCCCTCTCTGTCTGAGAAACCATTCGACCCGGAGTAGGAGTAGCGCGTGCCCACCGTCAATCAGCTCGTGCGCAAGGGGAGAAAGACCCCGAAGGCGAAGACGAAGACCCCGGCTCTCCGGGGCGCGCCGCAGAAGCGCGGCGTCTGCACGCGTGTCTACACGACGACGCCCAAGAAGCCGAACTCGGCGCTCCGCAAGGTGGCGCGTGTTCGTCTGACCAACAGCATGGAAGTGGGCGCGTACATTCCGGGCGAAGGACACAACCTGCAGGAGCACTCGGTCGTGCTCGTGCGCGGCGGTCGGGTCAAGGATCTCCCGGGCTTTCGTTACAAGGTCATTCGCGGTGGGCTCGACTCGGCCGGCGTCTCCGAGCGCCGCCAGGGCCGCTCGAAGTACGGGGCGAAGAAGGCGTAGGACGATGACCCGCCGTGCCGCAATACAGCCGCGCCAGCTCGAGCCAGACGCCGTGCACGGCTCGGTCCTCGTCGCGCAGGTCGTCAATCGGCTCATGCTCGACGGCAAGAAGTCCGTGGCCGAGCAGATCGTCTACGACGCGCTTGCGATCGCGTCGGAGAAGACCGGCAAGCCGCAGCTCGAGGTTCTCGAGCAGGCGGTCAAGAGCGTCACTCCCGTACTCGAGGTGCGGTCACGCCGCGTCGGCGGCGCGAACTACCAGGTGCCCGTCGAGGTTCCGCAGCGCCGCGCGCGCACTCTCGCGCTCCGCTGGCTCGTGCAGAACGCGCGCGATCGACGCGAGAAGGGGATGCCGGA
>JBOHBA010000189.1:0-2403 GCA_050698095.1 Gaiellaceae bacterium | reverse complement strand
CCTCGATCGGCCTCCCGGCCATCTTCTCGAGCGCCCACGCGCACTCGTCTGCCGTCCGTGCGAGCGGACCGATCGTGTCGAGCGTCCACGAGGTCGGGAACAGGCCGTCGGTCGGGATGAGACCCACTGAGGTCTTGATGCCGGTCACGCCGCAGAACGCAGCCGGAATCCGCACGGAGCCCGCGGTGTCCGTGCCGACTCCGATGTCGACGAGGCCGGCCGCGACCGCAGCGCCCGAGCCGCCGCTGGAGCCGCCACAGACGTGCTCGGTGCTCCATGGGTTCAGCGCCGCCCCGAAATGTGGGCTCGTCGTGAGCGCGCCGAAGGCGAACTCGTGCGTGTTCAGCTTGCCGACGATCTGTGCGCCCGCGTTTCGCAGCCGGGCGATGCACTCCGCGTCGCGGTCGGGGACGCGATGCAGGATCCGAGACGCAGCCGTCGTGGGCATACCCACGACGTCGATCACGTCCTTCACGCCGACCGTCGGGCCCGCCCCGTCCTGCGGCGGCTCCAGGTGAAGAAAGGCATTGAACGGGTCCAGCGTCATGGCCGCGTCTCCGGAGGCAGCTGCTTCTCGAGCTCGGCGAGCGCCGGGAGTATCCGCGTCAGGAATCCCAGCACTGCTCGGAGGTCCTCGTCGGAGGGCGAGACGTCCTGGGCCTCCGCAAGCCGTCGCAGGGACTCGACCGAGCTAGAATCGGAGCCCGTGCCCATCTACGAGTACCGGTGCGAGAAGTGCGAGGAGCGGTTCGAGGAGTACCTCGCGACCTCGGACAAGCCGGCGCCGAAGTGCCCGAAGTGCGGAGCGGCCGAGGTGGCGCGCGTGTTGTCGACGATCAGCACCGAGTGGCTCCCGAGCGACGTCGCCTGGGACCGCGTCGGCCGTAGTTGGGACTGACGCTGCCACGTGATCCGCACGACCGCCTCCTCCGGTTGAGCTTAGTGCTTCCCGCCGTGAATACGCCCACGCTTCGCGCGCCTGCGAACGCTTCGCATGCCGTCGTCCTCGGTCGGGCCAATATTCACCAATATTGGCCCTCCGTGCGTCCTAGGCATGCTCGGTTCTCGTCGGCGAATCACGAGCGTATTCACGGCGGGAAGCACTTGGCGTCGCAGGCTTCATAAGTCAGACTTCCGGCCTTTGTCAAGGAGGCTGTCCATGCCCAGGGCGCAGATCGAAGACGGAATCGGGCTCTACTACGAGCTCACGGGACCAGAAGACGGGCCCGTCGTGCTCCAGTTCGGCGGCGGCCTGTTCGGTCGCGGCAACTTCGGCTTCGTCAACGACGGCTTTCGAGAGGAGGGGTTTCGCCTTCTCTCCTTCGACGCTCGCGGCTATGGCGCCTCGGACCATCCACGCGAGCGGTACACGATCGAGATGTGGGCCGACGACGGCGCGAAGCTGCTCGACGCAGTCGGGCTCGAGCGTGTGCTCGTTCATGGAACGTCGATGGGTGGGATGATCGCGATCGCGTTCGCGGCCCGGCACGGCGAGCGCGTGATCGCCACGTGCGCGGACGTCGCGTTTGCGAAGCCGGACGTCTATCGCACGACGCTGTTTCGCGTCTGGCGGCGGATGGCCGAGACGATGCCGTGGGACGACTTCTCCGACCACGTGACGACCCAGGCTGTCGGAGCGCGTTTCCTCGAGACCGAGGAGGGCAAGGGCACGTTCGACCTCGTCCGGTCGGTGATCGGCTGGAACGACCCGTACACCGTTCGACAGGCGTGCATCGCGATGGAGGAGATGGACCTGTCGCCGCTCGTGCCGCATATCTCGACACCGCTCCTGATGACGAACGGCACGCGCGACATCCTCTGTCCGCCCGATCTCGCGCCGTCAGGGCTCGGCGCGCGGCAGATGGCGGCGATGAACGAGCACATCACGACGCACGAGTTTCCGGACATCGGCCACGCCGACCTCCTCGAGTGCCCGGCCGACGCGGTTCGGATCGTGTCGGCCTTCTTTCGGCAGCACCTAGAGGCTTGATGCGGGTTATGCGCACGTGCGGCTGGGGGCCTGCACGCGGCGCATCGTGGCCATCTCGATCGGCATCCGGGCTCCCCAGCCCGCACGCCGCCCGAGCTGGCCACGCTGCTTGGTGCATGCCCTCCCCGACACGCACGCCTAACCCACATCAAGCCTCTAATCATCCCGCGTCGCCCCCAAAACGGCCGAAGATCGGCGCCACGTCACGGTCCGCGAAGAGGAGCAGCGCGAGCGCGATCCAGGTCAACGCAAAGCCCGCCCGCCACAGCGCCCAACGCGGACGCAATGCCTGACCGAGCGGAAAGGCCGCAGCCGCCACGAGCATCCAGCCGATGACGTGGTGGAGAAAGGCGGAGCGGGAGAACAGCCACGGGTTCGCCTCGTGCACGAGGAATGCCGCTCCGCAGACGAGC
>JBOHBA010000188.1:0-2895 GCA_050698095.1 Gaiellaceae bacterium | reverse complement strand
TCGTCAGGCTCGCCGCCCGAGAGGTGATGCCGTGCTTCGCGTGCTCGCCCTCGGAAACCTCGATCTGGCAGCGCCCGCAGATGCCGCGGCCGCCGCAGACCGAGTCGAGGTCGACGCCGAGCCTCCTTGCGGCCTCGAGCACCGTCGTGCCGTGCTCGAAACGTCCCCGCCTGCCGGACGGGGTGAAGACGACGAGTGCTTCAGGCGGCGTCACGACGACGTGGCGCTCCGCCTGCCCTCGCGTCCGCCGCGCCGGCCGCGCGTGACCTCGCCACCCGGGGAGTCCCCGTTGCGCGCGATCCAGCTCGCGCAGTGCGCGTCGTTCCCCATCATCACGTCGGCCGCCTTGACCGCCTGGAGCATCTCGGGGTGGAGAGGGCTGGTGATCGCGCTCGTGAGACCCGAGGCGATGGCCATCGGGAGGAAGGCAGCGTTGAGGGCGGTCCGGTTGGGGAGTCCGAAGCTGACGTTGGAGGCGCCGCAGGTCGTGTTCACGCCGAGTTCCTCGCGCAGCCGGCGCACGATGCTGAACACCTGCCTGCCCGCGCTCCCGATTGCTCCGATCGGCATCACGAGCGGATCGACGACGATGTCCTCCTTCGGGATCCCGTGGTCGGCGGCGCGGGAGACGATCGCTTTCGCAATCTCGAAGCGCTCGTCGGGATCTTCGGAGATTCCCGACTCGTCGTTGGTGATGGCGACCACCGCCGCGCCGTATTTCGCGACGAGCGGCAGTACAGACTCGAGTCGCTCCTCTTCACCCGTGACCGAGTTGACGAGCGCCTTTCCCTGATAGACGGCGAGCCCCGAGTCGAGCGCCGCCACGATCGAGGAGTCGATCGAGAGTGGGACGTCCGTCACGCTCTGTACGAGCTGGATCGCCTCGGCCAGGATTGCCGGCTCGTCCGCCAGCGGGATCCCCGCGTTCACGTCGAGCATCTGCGCGCCGGCCTCTACCTGAGCGATCGCGTCCGCGATCACGGTCTCGAAGTTGCCGGCGGCCATCTCTTCGGCGAGCTTCTTGCGCCCCGTCGGGTTGATGCGCTCGCCGATGATCACGAACGGCCGCTCGAAGCCGATGACCACTTCCTTGTTTGCGCTGGAGAGCAGCGTCTCGGTCATGAGTCCCTCCCGTCTGCGCGCACGAGGCGGTCGAGCGTGTCGTCCGGATACGCCGCCTCGAGCCAAGCAGCCTCTTCGGCCACCTCGGCGTCGAGGTCCTCTCCGCACTCTCGCGGCTCCCGTCGCCATTCGGCGAGATACGCGTCCGTGCCGATCAACCCGGCTCGCATGGCCGCCGCGTCGATCGCCTCCTGGAACCGCTCCGGGAGCTGGGCGCGAGCCGACGTGCGCCCCTTCTTCGCCGTCACCTGCGCGGGAATGTCGCGCCACCAGATCACAATGAGCTCAGGCAACCGCGGCTCCCTCGACGAACCGGGTGAGAGACGGGAGGAGGTCGCCGTATCCGGTGCGGCGTTCCTCGAATGCGAGCCCGAGTCGCGTCGCAGCGGCCTGCGCGCGGGCGCGGAGGTCCTCGTCGTCGGTCTGCGCCAGATAGAGAAGCCGCCGGTAGTTCCCGAAGTACTGCGGCAGGAGCTCCGGGTGCCTGTCGAGCCCGAGCCCTCGAATGACGAGCGAGTCGAAATGGCGGGCGAGGAAGTCGGTGAGGTAGAACGTCGCGGGCTCGGCGTCGTGCAGCTCCTCCCAGTCCTCGTTTCCGGTGAGGAAGCCGTAGCAGTGGGCGCCGGGAAGCCGCTCGACGCCGTGCCGCTCGAGCACCGCGTCGAGCTCACCGCCCGTCCCGCAGTCTGCATAGGCGACGAACACGCGCTCGTAGCGCCCACCCACCTCGTTCAGCTTCGCGTCGACCGCCGGAGCGATGAGCTCGGGGCGCGAATGGAGCTTGGCCGGCAGGCAGCGGACGGTGACGTTCGTCCAGCCGTTGAGCCGGATCACCGCGAGCACTTCCCGCGCAAGCGCCCCGCAGGCCAGGACGAGCACCTCTGGGCGCTCGGCCTCGAAGACGCGCTCTTCGTCAGGACGCAGCAGCCGCACGGCGTGCCATGACGAGAGCCTGGGCGGTCTCGGAAGCGACGGCGGCGTCGCGACAGTACGCGTCCGCACCGATCGCCTTTCCGAAGTCCTCGTTCAACGGGGCGCCGCCGACGAGAACGATGAGGTCGTCGCGGATGCCCTTCTCCTTCAGCGTCTCGATGACGACCTTCATGTAGGGCATGGTCGTCGTCAGGAGCGCGGACAAGCCGAGGATGTCCGGCTCGTGCTCTTCGATCGCGGCCAGGTAGTTCTCGACCGGGTTGTTGATCCCGAGGTCGTAGACCTCGAAGCCGGCGCCTTCGAGCATCATCGAAACGAGGTTCTTCCCGATGTCATGGATGTCGCCTTTGACGGTGCCGATGACCACGGTGCCGACCCGCTCGGCGCCGGTCTCTGCGAGCAGCGGGCGGAGAATCGCCATACCAGCCTTCATCGCGTTCGCCGCGAGCAGCACCTCGGGCACGAAGAGGATTCCGTCGCGGAAGTCGATCCCGACGATGCGCATGCCCTCGACGAGGGCGTCGTTCAGCACCTTGTCGGCTGTCCAGTCGCGTTCGAGCAGGATGTTCGTGCCTTCGACGATCTCGTCCGCGAGCCCGTCGTAGAGGTCGTCGTGCATTTGCGCGACGAGCTCGGCGTCGGTCAGTGACTTCAGGTCGATGTCGTCGTCAGGCATCTCGGTTGTTCCATATCGTGGAACGATGCTGTATCGTGGAATTCTAGGAGATTCTGAACCATGGTGCAATCGCTCGAGCGCGCGTTCGCGATCCTCGACGAGGTGGCGCAGAGGCCAGCCGGCGTCACGTCGATCGCCGCGCGCGTGCGGCTGCCGAAGTCCAC